>JALRDT010000018.1 GCA_023262125.1 Candidatus Nanopelagicaceae bacterium
ATAACTAAATCACTTGCGCCTTGAGAAGAAGTCTTTAAAGTTGGATCGACGCTAGAACTTAGAAGCGCTGAACCTGCAATTAATGTAAAAGACCAACCTAATCCAAGTAAGAACAAACCAATTCCAAGTCTTGAAACATCATCAGCTGCTGCTGTTCCCGAAACGAAACAAGATAGCAAAAGTATGCCCAAACCGATCTGAATAGTTTTGACTTTTCCAACACGGTCACTAAAACTTCCTACAATTGGAGAGAAGGCGTACATTCCAATTACGTGAACACTTATAACAAGCCCAATAATTCTCAAAGAAACATCCACATGAGCCATATGAACTGGTGTCATAACCATTACAGAAACCATTGCAACGTGCCCAATTGCGATAGAAAGAATTGCAAATAGGGCAATCGGCTTATGCCATATATGAGATAACGCCTCTTTTACGTGCTTCTTGCCCCCTGAATAACTCTTTCCATCGCCCAATGCAGTTAGGTAAGGATCTGGCTTTAGAAACAAATAAATAAGTAGAGCTGCAAAAGTCAAAGTAAAAGCGGAGATTAAATATGGGCCTGTTAATCGCGGCAGATTTAACTTCTCCGCCAAATCTCCCGCTGGTGACATCAAATTGGGACCAGTAACTGCTCCAACTGTAGAACCCCAAACAACATAGGAAAGTTGCTTTGCACGATGCGCTTCTTCGACCAGATCAATTGCAGCAAATCTGGCTTGGTAAGCAGATGCGCTAGCTGATCCAACTAAGAAAGATCCGGTTAGCATCAAATATATATTTGAATTAACGCCGCCAAGGATTGCGAATATTGAACCCACCACACCTGCTGCATAACCGATTGACAGCGCACGACGTCTTCCGCCCGATGAGGTTAAACGAGCCAATGGAATTGCAAGCGCAGCTGCACCTAAAACTGAAAATGTTTGTGCTAGTCCTGCTAATTCTTCAGAACCAGTAATCGATGCGACCAATAAAGATCCCGCAGCCACGGTTCCGGCGGTTCCAACTCCAGCACCAATTTGAGCTACGGTCAGAGTTTTAAGTGTTTTTCTCTGCAACTGTTGATGATTGGACATATCGTTACTTTAGTTGCTTTATTACTTCGGCAGCTATTGATTGAAGAAGTTTCTCATCGACTTTCCAATCAACAGGTACTTGCACTGTTTTCTTTAGAACTTTGTAATCTTTTAATTTGCTATTTAATGTTTTCAAAACTTTAGGTTCCCAAGGTGCAATTAAAATATGATTTTTCTGAATTGAAGCTCCAAAAATGTAATTACCATTGTATTTAAGCATTGGTTGATTCCAAGCGATTACCAATTCAGTTTTCGGATATTTATTTTGGATAGCTTTAAAAATTGCCTTGATAGTCTTTTTCTTGACTGCATCATGTTCTTTCAAATAATCATTCAAAGTCTCAAAGCGCTTAGATGATTTCGATCCCCGGCTGTACATAACCAAAGCGTTGGCGTGAGCCTGACTAAATCCATGCTCCTCTTTCAAAAATGCGACCTGTTCCGGGTATTTAAGATCTTCCAAATCTTTCATAATTTGGAACCAATACTTCATAGGTTGCCCATATCGCTTTTCGATTTTTGGGAAATAGGACTCTCTATCAGGATTATGTGCCACGGGGTTACTCTATGTCCATGGAAATCCTTTCGCTATTACTAGGTGCCGGCGCCTTATTAGTTCTTGTTTATGTAATCAGATCTTTAAGAGCTCTTCATCAAAAAGTAGGACGCCAAACAGAGAGATTATCTAATGGAATTCAGAAAATTAATGAGCTGACTAGAAATTCATCTATTCAGGATTACCGTCAATTAGAGGCATACGTTCAATTGCATTCGCTTGTTAAATTTTCTGCGCCACTGCCAGCTACTCGCGGTTGGGTAGGTTCTCCAGACTTATTGTTGACATTGGCACAGATTGTTAAAGTCCATAAACCTAAATTAACGGTCGAACTTGGTTCAGGTGTTTCTACTGTGGTGATGGCAAAAGCAGGGGCAAGAAAAATTATTAGCTTTGATGGTTCATCAGAATTCGCAGAAATCACTCGAAATTTATTAAAGGAACATGGCGCTAAAGGCGTGGAAGTCCGCTTCTCTAAATTATCACCATACAAGAAGAGTTCTGGTTGGTACGACCCAAATTCTTTTAAAGATATTAAAGTTATCGATCTGTTAGTAATCGACGGGCCGCAAGGCGGCGATGACCCAGAAGCTCGTTATCCTGCCCTCGAAGTATTAGTTGGCAAACTAAGTTCTAAATCAATTATCGTGCTTGATGATGTTAAACGAGCCGGTGAAAGAAAATTAGCCGAAGATTTTCTTAAAGTGTTGCCAAAGCATCGCCTTGAAATCCTTGATCATGAGAAAGG
>JALRDT010000047.1 GCA_023262125.1 Candidatus Nanopelagicaceae bacterium
GATGGCAGCACCGAGTGGGTGAATAGCGCATGAAGTTGATTGATAGTTATGGACGCATACATAGAGATTTACGAGTTTCACTTACAGATCGCTGTTCATTACGTTGCACTTATTGCATGCCATTTAATTTCGATAAATGGCTACCAAACGAGACTTTATTAACAGCCCCGGAAATAGTTAAAGTAATTGAAATTGCCGTATCTCAAGGTATTAAAGAGGTTAGATTAACTGGCGGCGAACCTTTATTGCGCCCAGATATTGTAGAGATAGTCTCCCGAATCAATTCACTGGAAACAGTGCCAGAACTTTCTATGACAACAAATGGCGTAGCTTTAGCGAAATTTGCAAACGATTTAGCTAAAGCTGGTTTAAAGAGAATAAATATCAGCCTAGATACTTTGGATTGGGAACGTTTTAAGAGACTTACCTTTAGAGATAGATATGACGACGTTATCGAAGGAATTGCTGCAGCTAAATCGGCGGGGCTTGCACCTATCAAAATAAATACTGTTTTGATGCGAGATATAAATGGTGATGAAGCTTTGCAACTATTAAAGTGGGCTCTTAAAGAGAATTTAAATTTAAGGTTTATCGAACAGATGCCACTTGATGCCGGAGATGCTTGGACCAGAAGCAACTTGATTACGGCAGATGAAATTTATAATCAATTAAGTTCAGAATTCGATTTAACTCCAGTTGCAGAGCGCGGTTCGTCTCCAGCTGAAGAGTTTTACGTAAATGGTGGCCCTGCAACTGTCGGAATTATTGGCAGTGTAACCCGCTCATTCTGTGCAAATTGTGATCGTTTACGTCTTACCTCTGATGGTCAATTAAGAAATTGCCTATTTTCAAACGAAGAGACCGATTTAAGATCTATCTTACGTAATCGAAATTTAACGGAAAGTGAAAAACGTGAAGATATTGTGAAAGCCTTTGGGCTTAGCGTTAAAGCTAAATTGCCCGGACATGGAATAAATAATCCAGATTTCGTAAAACCAATTAGGCCAATGTCCGCAATCGGCGGCTAGCCACCGGCAAACTGAGGCAGCACATCCACGTTATCGCCATCTATTAAAGATTGCTCCATGTTTGTGCAGGATTCTCCATTTACTAAATAAGAGCAGGTTGGCAATAACTTGGTCATTTCTTGGTTTAGCTGGCCAAGGCTAGAAATGAGCTCCCCGAGGGATGAAGCGGGAACCTTAAGATCGCTCGCCCCGGCAGCCGCCCTCGCCGCCGCATAAAAATTGACTCTCGCCACGAGAAATAGAGTAGCGCACCCCCTTGAAGTTGATATATCACTGATATACCTTGGCGCTGTGAGTTTGATTCAGCCAATGAGGGAAAATCAATCGTTAAGCGATGAGGCTTATGCCCAGATTCGTTCGATGATTATCAGCTGTCAGCTACGTCCAGGATCTGTAATTTCAGAAATCGAATTAATGTCCCAATTGGAAATGGGACGCACACCAATTCGTGAAGCGCTACGAAATTTAGCAAACGAGAAATTAATTGAAGTTTATCCACGTCGCGGAATGTTTGTAGCGGGCGTGGATGTAAAAGATTTAGCGGCAATTTCTGAAGTCCGCGGCCAATTGGAAATCCAAGCAGCAGGTCTGGCAGCAGAGCGCGCTAGCGCCACCGATAAATCAGTTATTGATCAACTAATTAAAGAGATTGATGCAATCAAAGGCGAACCAAAGATGGAGAAGTTGATCCATTTGGATCAAAGAATTCACCATCAGATTTACGCCGCAACACATAATGAATTTCTAGTGTCGACATTAGATCAGTACTACGCACATGCTCTGCGAATCTGGTTTATGGCGCTAGATCGCGTATCTGAATTAGAAGATGCAATCATCGAACACCGCGCACTTCTGCAATCTATTCTCGAAGGAGATAAAAAAGCTGCAGAGCTTGCGATGCGCGAACATATCGAAGGTTTTGAAACCACAATCAGAAAGAGCCTCTAAGGCAAATCAAGGAGAAAACCATGGCACAACTACCTGCAAAAGCTAAGTGCGTAATTATCGGCGCTGGCATTGTTGGCAATTCCGTTCTGTATCACTTAGCTCGACTAGGTTGGAAAGACTTAGTTCAGATTGATAAAGGGCCGCTACCTAATCCAGGTGGATCAACCGGTCACGCCTCAAACTTTATTTTCCCAGTGGATCACTCAAAAGAGATGGCCCACATTACTGCGGATTCAATGAAGCAATACAAAGAGTTAAATTGTTTTACTGAATGTGGCGGCATCGAGATTGCACGTACTCCAGAACGTATGCAGGAACTTACTCGACGCATTACAAGTGCCAAGTCATGGGGCATTGATGGTGGTCGAATTGTTACTCCAGCAGAAGTTAAAGAGTTGGTGCCATATGTTGAAGAATCAGTGATTCTTGGTGGTTATTACCAGCCAACAGTGGGTGTGGTTGACTCACTTCGCGCCGGTACTTTGATGCGCGAAAAGGCGATCGAAATGGGCTCAGCACAAAGCTTTGCAAACATTGAAGTAACTGGCATGAAAGTTGAAAATGGTCGCATCAAAGGCGTAGAAACAGATCAAGGTTTCATTGAAGCAGAATATGTATTAATTGCAACTGGTTGCTGGTCAGCACAACTTGCAAAAATGGCAGGGGCAGAAATTCCATTAACGCCAGCAGTTCACCAGATGAAAGACGTTGGACCTGTGCCATTCTTCAAGGATGCAAAGGGTGACATCGAATGGCCAATTCTGCGCGACATGGATACCAATATGTACGAGCGCCAGCATGGCACCGGATTGGAAATTGGTTCATATGCACACCGTCCAATTCTTTACGAAGCAAATGAAATCCCTTCAAATGCAGCAGCAGCTTTATCTCCAACTGAATTTCCATTTACTCAAAAGGATTTCGATATCCAAGATGAGCATGCTTATGAATTAGTTCCATCAATTCTTGGAGATGAAACAGTTCGTGAAAAATATGCAATTAACGGAATTCTTTCTTATACCCCAGATGGCATGCCAATTCTTGGAGAGACTCCAGAAGTTAAGGGGCTTTGGTCAGCTGCTGCAGTCTGGATTAAAGAAGGTCCAGGAACTGGCCGCGCTGTTGCAGAATGGATGGTTTTGGGCAATTCAGAAATCGATCTACATGCATCAAACATTGCACGTTTCCATGAGCACCAGAAGGCCCGCGAACACGTAAAGGTCCGTGTTGCAGAGAGCTTCAATAAGACTTACGGAATTGTTCATCCAAACGAGCAGTACGAGTCAAACCGTAATGTTCGTAAGTCATCAATGTACGAGCGCGAAAAGGCGCTTGGCGCA
>JALRDT010000067.1 GCA_023262125.1 Candidatus Nanopelagicaceae bacterium
CGTACAGGTTTCAAATAGTGATGGTTTTATTATTACTCGTACAGACCGGAGCAACAATGTAAAATTTGCTCCCGAATTAGAATTTAAGAATGATGCAATTGGTAGAGCACAAGTTTTTGATTGCCGAGGAAATGGCGTGGAAGGCGATTTATCCTTTGGTCTTAATTATGTGCCCGCATTTAATGCAAAGACCACTGGCAAAGTAACGATCAATAAAACTGATTCTGCTTGTGTTGGCTCTTGTAGCTTCTCTTTTAGCGTATCTGGTGATTTAGAAGTAAAGGTCATCAAAGGTTCAGGAATTGCCTATATCAATGGCACACCAGCTGGAAATTTCAAAGCTGGCGCTGAGTCGCTAAAACTTTCAATTGGTCGAACCAAGAAGGTAGTTCGCCTACAAGGTAAAGATTTAATTGTGCAGGGCTTGGCGCGAGTTGAAGTGCAATGGAAAGAAAGTGGCAAAGTCCAACGCAAAGTTGCAATCGTCGATCCATCTTTAGAAGATAAAGAGCAGTTGGCAATTTCTAAATATGGATTCCAAATTGCAGATTTTGATCAGAATTATCAATTGCTACCAATTGCCCGTGGCACCACATTATTAGATGCAACTTTAGATATCTGCAGCGGAGATTTTCCTTCTGAAAAAACTCGCGTATTGCGCCGACAAGTGGCGGCCTATAAAGAGGGCAGTCCGTACTCATTTTTGAGCACCGAAACGGTGCGATATAAAGATGCGCCAAGTGCAGAGAGCGCCTTAACTGATATCGATAAAGTAATTACCAAGTGCAAAGCAGCTGGCGGATTTAAAGGTGCCGATGGTGCGCTAACTAAGTATGCATTTAGCGATGCACCTAAATTTACTTTTGCAGATGGCGTTAAAGGACGTGTGGTTCTGACTTTGATTGGCGAAGGCGCTAATGCCAGATGGTTATTGGGCTTCTTCCAGATCAAAGGTGAATTAGCAGTAAATACCTACTTGGTACGTGCTGAAAAGTTCACTGATGCTGACATCAAGCGCTGGTCGCAGGTAGCTTCTGAAATCTCAACTAGGTTAAGTGGATATACGCCAGTAAACTCTGCAGTGTGAGCAGTATTCGAAATAAAGTCGCGCTAGTAATGGTGCACACCTCACCGCTTGAACAAGCGGGACTTGGTGATGCCGGCGGCATGAATATTTATGTAATCGAATCTGCCAAACGTATGGCGGCGGTCGGTGTTGATGTTGATATCTACACTCGCAAGAGTTCAGAGAATCAACCGGAAGTAATTGAATACGAAAAAGGTATTCGAATTATTAATTTAAATTTGCCAGTTGGTACCAAAAAAGAAGAGATTCCATCTTTAATTCCAGCTTTGGCTCAAGAGTTTAAAGAGAAGATTCGCAATCAAGGTTATTCAATAATTCATTCCCATTACTGGATTTCTGGCAAAGTTGCGATGCCAGCTGCAAAGGAATTTGAAATTCCATTGGTTCATACCATGCACACTATGGCGCGCGTTAAGAATTCCGCTCTTGCTGAAGGCGAAAGCCCAGAACCAATGATTCGAGTTCAGGGAGAATCACAGATTTATAATATTTTGAATCATTGTTAGCGTTGGTTCCACAGAGTGGAACTTTTTAAATTATAACAAGTCATGTCGAGAATTTGTCAGTTGACCGGTAAAAAATCTATGGTTGGTAATCATGTGTCTCACTCCAACCGTAAGACTAAGCGTCGTTTTAAT
>JALRDT010000103.1 GCA_023262125.1 Candidatus Nanopelagicaceae bacterium
CTCCTTATTTGCTGCAATTGACGATTGCTGACATGGGTATAGAGCTCAGTAGTCCGGCTACTGCTATGGCCTAGCAACTCCTGGATATAGCGTATATCGGTTCCGCTTTCGAGTAGGTGGGTAGCGTAGCTATGCCGTAACCAATGCAAGGTTGCCGGTTTATGGATGCCGGCCTTTTCCAGGGCATGACGAAAAACCAGTTGCAGGCTTTTCGGGCTGTATTTTCCCCCGCATTGACCTTCGAACAAGAAGACCTTCGGGCGGTAATCGCGATAATATTCCCTTAATTGAATTAACAATTTGGGACTAAGGGGTACGACCCGGTCCTTGGCGCCTTTGGCACTCGCAACGAACAAAAGCCCCCGATCCGACTGAATATCCGATGGCCGGAGGTTAAGAACCTCGCTACGACGGAGACCGCAGGCATAGATGAGTGAAAGCATCGCGCGGTGTTTGCGATTTATCAAGGACTCCAGAATTCGTTTGACTTCTTGTTTGGACAATACATGAGGTAGGCGAAATGCTCTTCGGGGCCGATGAATTTGGTCCAGGTCCATTTGGGGATGTCCAAATCGTTTTAAATAAAGTTTGAGGGCATTGACCATTTGATTCTGATAGGTTGCCGAATACCCTTTCGCCAAAATATAATCGTAATTCTCTTTAATTTCACTTAACGCATCTTTTAATCGTGATTCTCGCGCAACCATTGAAACTAAATTAATTTCAGCTTGTGCAAGCGATGTATTTGATGGAATGCAATCAAAAGCCGGAAAGCCGGCAACTTTTTGAATTACATTTTTTATCTCTGTTGTACCCATTAAAACTTCATAAACGCCCATCGAAACGCGGTGCTCTACCCCAAGGGCAGTAGATGCATTTCCTTGTGGATCTAAGTCGACAACTAGGACCTTAAGGCCCCCCATAGATAGGGCGGCTGCGATATTTACCGCTGTGGTGGTTTTGCCAACCCCACCCTTCTGGTTTGCCACCACAAAGATGCGCCCATGGGCAGGTTTTGGCATGGGTTCTTTTAAACGGCGTGTTCCGATGACCTTTTGGATTGTTTCACGTGGAACATCTGCCATGTTCCGAACTCTAGCGTTTTACTTCGACAACTCTCGCTAATGGGATGCCTTCTAACTCAATTTCATGCACGGTCGCCCCTGGAATTTCAGCAGCTTCTGCCGCTGCTGCCTCCCCTTTCATCGCTAAAAGGGAGCCGCCGGGCTTAATTAGATGTTTTGATATCGCCCAGAGTTTGGATAATGGGGCAACTGCGCGGGCAGTTACATAGTCATACTGCCCTTTTTCGGCTTCGGCCTTGCCTCTTTTAACTAGTATCCCCAGCCCAGCAACTGCCTCCTCTAGAAAAGTTACTCGCCGTTGCAAGGGTTCAAGCAAGGTCACCTTTAAATCTGGGCGGGCAAGAGCGATAACTACTCCGGGTAGCCCGGCCCCGGAGCCAATATCAATGACCGTTGCCCCCTCTTTCATAAGGGTTGAGACTGGGATGCAATTGAGGATATGGCGCTCCCAGATTCGATCTGCTTCGCGGGGGCCGATTAATCCACGCTCAATTCCAGGCCCTTTTAGGAATTCGGCATAGGCCAGCGCCTCTGCCTCGCGCTCTGGAAAGTGTTTCACGTGAAACTTAAATCTAATTAGGGAAGATAACTACAAAACGATTTGGGTCTTCACCCTCAGACTCAGATGAGAGCCCTAGATCTTGAATACGATCATGAACAATTTTCCGCTCAAAAGCATTCATTGGGGCTAACTTGATAGGAGCGCCAGATGCCTTCGCTTCTGCCGCTTTCTCATCAGCTAGCGCCTTTAAATCAGTACGGCGGTTCTCGCGGTATCCGCTGATATCGAGCATAAGGCGACTGCGGTCGCCAGTTGAGCTTTGAACTGCCAGGCGGGTTAGCTCTTGGAGCGCATCCAAAACCTCTCCATCGCGCCCAACTAAGTTATCGAGCTTCGCGCCCACGATCGCTACCGATGCGCGGTTATTCTCAACATCTATATCGATATCGCCATCTAGATCGGCAATATCTAATAGCGCCTCAAGGTAATCAGCTGCGATATCGCCCTCTTCTTCAAGCTTGGCGACCGGCTTTATCTCGACCTCTTTAACTATCTTCTCTGTCATAATTTATCCTTTTTGATAGGTTTATACCTAAATGCCCTTATTTATCGGCGCTTACTTACGCTTCTTCTTTGGCTGCTTTCTCTGGCCTTGTGGTGCTTGTGGTTTTGGCTCTTCGGCTGGAAGCTCAATTAACCCTTTAGCTGCCTTCTTCTTCTGCAACTCTTCATAAGCAGGTGAACCTGGAGTTGGGTTTCGTTTGATCACGTAATACTGCTGGCCCCATGTCCAGAAGTTTGTTGTAGACCAATAAATTAAAACACCAATTGGGAAGTTAACACCTGAGATTGCAAAAATAATTGGAAATAAATACAACATGATTTTCTGCTGTTGCAAAATCATATTATTTGGATCGTCATTCTTTGGCATTCCCTTAACCATTAATTGACGTTGTGTTGTATAGGTTGATGCAGACATCAAAATAATTAAAAACACGGTTACAAGTTTTACAGTGGTGCTTGTTGAACCAAGGAATGTTTCTGAAATTGGTGCACCTAGGAATTTTGCGTTAGCTGCAGATTCAACATCCGCCATTGTTAAAACGCCTCGTGGTTTTTCTTGTCCAATTCCATTAAGTACTGTAAAGAGTGCAAACATAATTGGCGCTTGAGCAAGAATTGGGAAACATGAAGCTAGAGGATTTGTTTTGTGGTCCTTGTAAAGCTTCATCATCTCTTCAGATTGCTTTTGGCGATCATCTTTGTAGCGTGTTTGAATCTCTTTCATCTTTGGAGCAAGAGCAGTCATCGCGCGTTGGCTCTTAATTTGCTTAACAAAAAGTGGAATTAAAAGAATACGAATTAATAGCACCAAACCAATAATTGAGAGTGTCCAAGTAACGCCACTGCCTGCTCCAAATATTGGAGTTAACGCATCATGAATAACCATGATGACCCAAGAGACGGCTGTATATAGCGCATTCATTATGCTGCCCATTTATTTACTCCCGAACTACTGAATTTGCCTTGTATTTGTGGGTTTTTTACATAGTTTTCAAAATAATTTTCCGAAACATAATCAACACCGCCGTGTGAAAAAGGATTGCACCTTACAAGTCTCCAGGCAATTAGTGGCAAGCCTGCTAAGTTATGAATTTCTAGCGCATCAACTGCGTAATGCGAACACGATGGGTAGTACTTACATTTTGGACCAATGGTCATATCAATCCATTTAGATAAAGTTTTTTGGTACAACTTAATTAGCAAGATAAATGGCAGCACCAAAGTTCTCATGCGTTTACCTGCTCGGCTCTTTTCGAAACTTTTTCTAAAAGCAATTCGGTTTCATAAAAAGCGTTCTCTGGTTTTTTCATGGCGCGTACAACCAAAAGAGTTCCATTTGGAAATTGGCTTAACTTTTCGCGGACTGCATGGCGAATTTGACGAGCAATGCGATGGCGCACCACAGAGTTGCCTACAGTTTTTCCTATAATTAAACCCAGCTTCGCTGGTTGGTCATTGTTTGCTGAATATAAGTAGCCGATTAACGAGGTGCTGGTGATCCTGCGACCTAATTTAGTTGCAGTGGCAAACTCAGAACTACTTTTTATTCTTGCGCTATTTGGTAGCACTAGAACCGCTTATAAAGTTTTCTGCTTACGCTGAAAGCTTTGCGCGTCCCTTGGCACGACGTGCGGAGAGAACAGCGCGACCGGCGCGGGTTGCCATGCGGGCACGGAAGCCATGCTTTTTGGCGCGGCGGCGGTTATTAGGCTGGAAGGTGCGCTTCATTTAAAACTCCTACTTAAAACTTTTGGGGCCACAGTAAATACGGGGGAAGGTATGAGGCGCTGAGTTTAAGCGCTTGGGGATAACTGGGGCAAACTAGGGTTTGGACCCTTTTTAGGCGATTATGATTGTGGATAACCACTTGCTTTTCTGGAAAGTACCCTTTAGGTTCCGCCTATCCACAGGGGTAGAAGGTTAAACCACTGGTTTAGACCACAGGCTGTGGATAACTTTGTGGATAACCATTTTTAGGAGGCTCAATGTCAGAGACGCAGGTCCAAGAGGATCTAACCGCTCTTTGGGGCCGGGTTATCAGCCAGGTGGCAGGCGATGGTCCTAATAAAGCGGTCCTCGAATTGGCAAAACCGCT
>JALRDT010000126.1 GCA_023262125.1 Candidatus Nanopelagicaceae bacterium
AGAAGTTTTCAGGCCCTAAAGATAAAGCAACTAAACCTTACAACAGACAAGGTAGATAATATGGCACAAAAGAAAAAGAAACCTGTTGCTCAGAGATCTAGAAGATCTGGTATAAAGAAAGCTGAGCTAGTAAAACAAAACCAAGAAACAATCGCAAATATATGGACTTATTTAAACCTAAATCAGCTGAGAAGCAAAATGTAGAAGAACCTTCAGGGCGAACGCCAACAATTACTGAATTTCCAGCTGAAGCTGGAACTGCAATATCTAAGTGGCCAACATGTGCCTTGCCATCAGATACTGGGACTTCAAGTAAATTCATTGCAGGTGAACCGATAAAGCCAGCTACGAATGCATTTCCTGGCTTATCGTAAAGATTACGTGGGCTATCAACTTGCTGTAATAGACCATCTTTAAGAACTGCAACGCGATCACCCATTGTCATAGCTTCAATCTGATCGTGTGTTACATAAACGGTAGTAATTCCAAGTCGACGCTGTAGCGCTGCAATTTGAGTACGAGTTGAAACACGTAACTTTGCATCAAGGTTTGATAGCGGTTCGTCCATCAAGAATACTTGTGGTTCGCGAACAATCGCGCGACCCATTGCAACGCGCTGACGTTGTCCGCCAGATAGCGCCTTTGGTTTGCGCTCTAAATAAGGTTCTAGGTCAAGAAGTTTTGCTGCTTCGCGTACTCTTTTATCGCGATCTTCTTTTGAAACACCAGCAATCTTCAATGCAAAGCCCATGTTCTCTGCAACTGTCATATGTGGGTATAGCGCGTATGACTGGAAAACCATCGCGATATCGCGATCCTTAGGTGCAACGTTTGTTACGTCGCGATCACCAATTAAAATACGACCAGTATCAATCTCTTCAAGGCCAGCCAACATACGAAGTGAAGTTGACTTTCCGCAACCAGATGGGCCAACTAGAACTAGAAATTCTCCGTCATTAACGACGAGATCTAATTTATCTACAGCTGGTATTGGGTTGCCTGGATAGATACGTGATGCTTTATCAAATGTTACTGAAGCCATTGCTTCTCCTTCCGGGCAGGTACGTGCCCGACGATCCGTTGGAAGTTCTGCACCCCTAGGTGCGAGGCTGAGATTACGCGTAAAGCGGCGCGGAGGGAAGAAAATCCGATAACCTTTCTCATCTAATGGAACTTTTCAAAGCCATCGCGCTGGTCTTGGCGTTGATTTTTTTGGCAGCGTTCTTTGTGGCAGCAGAGATTGCCTTGATCTCTTTACGTGATGGTCAAATTAAACAATTAGCAACTCAAGGTAAACGGGGCGCCCGATTAGCCAAATTAGTAGCAAACCCCAATCGATTCCTTGCTGCGGTTCAAGTAGGTGTGACTGTATGTGGCTTCCTCTCTGCCGCGTTAGGCGCTGAAAAACTTGGGGTTTATGTTCAACCACGACTAGTCGATCTAGGCATCTCAACAAGCGCCGCTCAGCTTTTATCAATTATCGGGGTGACCCTGGTGATTGCTTACTTTTCACTTGTGCTCGGCGAATTAGTTCCTAAACGAGTCGCGCTATTTCGTAGCGAACAAATATCCCTAAATTCAACTTTCATAATTGATGTATTGGCAAACATCTTCCGTCCTGTGATTTGGCTGCTCTCTAGATCAACTGACTTAATTCTCAGGTTAATCGGAATTGACCCTAAAGAAGAGCGAAGTCAGATTTCTGAAGAAGAGTTGATGGAGTTGGTTTCTGGACATAAAGCTCTTACTGAAGAGGAGCGCGAGATAGTTGAAGAGGTATTTAATACTTCCGAAAAACTTGTAAATGAAGTAATGGTGCCGCGTACTGAAGTTGATTTCATGGATGGGTCACTTACTGTAAGCAAAGCAAAAGCGCTCGCAGTTGAGTTGGCTCATTCGCGATATCCGGTGGTTCGTGGCTCCAGCGATGAAGTTATCGGCTTTATACATGTTAGAGATTTATTGGATACTTCTAACGCCACCCCAAATTCAAAAATTCAAGATTTAGTACGTCCAATCATGTATCTGCCAGGTACTAAAGGCGTTTTACCGTCGTTAACTGAGATGCGTAACCAGCGCCAACATTTAGCGATCGTTTTAGATGAATATGGCGGAACTGATGGCATTGTTACCCTGGAAAATTTAGTGGAATGTTTAATAGGCGATATTCATGATGAATATGATCAAGACGAGAGTGAAATTTCTGCCGAACATCGCACCGGTGATTTCGAGCTTGATGGGTTAACTTCAATTGAAGATTTGGAATCCGAAACTGGAATCGCTTTACCAGAGGGCCCTTATCAAACAGTAAGTGGTTTTATGATGCACTTCTTAGGGCGTATGCCTAAAGAGCACGATGTAATCAGTATTAATGGAATTAGATTAGTTGTGATCTCACTTGAAGGTCATCGTGTTGGCCAATTACTCATTTCACGCATGGCAGACTAACCCTGTGAAGAGAGTACTTTCTGGCATCCAGCCAACCTCTGAATCGTTTCATTTAGGTAATTACCTGGGTGCGGTTAAGCAGTGGGTGGACTTACAAAACGGCCATGAAACCTATTACTCAATTGTTGATTTACATGCCCTAACAGGAGATGTTGATCCAAAGCTACTTCGTGCTCGCACTTTGGCATCTGCAGCCCAATTAATTGCAGTCGGAATTGATACCCAAAAATCTGCTCTTTTTGTGCAATCGCATCTACCCGAACATAATCAACTTGGTTGGATTATGGAATGCGTTGCTTCATTTGGAGAAGCAAGTCGCATGACTCAATTTAAAGATAAATCTTCCAAAGGAGGCGCTGATGGTGCGCGCGTTGGTTTATTTACATATCCAATGTTGCAAGCGGCAGACATATTGCTTTATCAAGCAGATTTAGTCCCAGTTGGAGAAGACCAAAGACAACATATAGAAATTACAAGAGACTTAGCAAATAGATTTAACACCCGATACGGTCAAGTCTTTACATTGCCGGATGCTTATATTCTTAAAGAGGGCGCAAAGATTTATGATCTCCAAGAGCCAACCAATAAGATGTCTAAATCTGCTAACTCTGCAAGTGGCGTGATTGAATTGATGGATGCTCCTGAGATAAATACCAAGAAAATCAAAAGTGCAGTAACAGATACTGGACGCGAAGTTCTCTTTGATTATGAAAATAAACCAGGAATTAGTAATTTGATGACAATTTATTCGGTTGTTACCGGAAAAACTATTCCAGCAATTCAGGATGAATTTGCTGGTAAAGGTTACGGAGATTTCAAAGGTGCAGTCGCGGATGCAACAGTCGAATACCTTCGCCCGATGCGTGATCGCGCACTTGAATTATTAAAAGACGAGGGCGAATTAATTAGAATTTTGAATCACGG
>JALRDT010000041.1 GCA_023262125.1 Candidatus Nanopelagicaceae bacterium
AATGGTGTTTATTGGTTCTTTGGCCAGGAATATCGTGAAAACAATCATTTCCAATTTGATCGACCATTGTTGCCTTTATTTACAGATTCAAAGGCAACCAAAATGGCTTGTGTCTCCCAACAAATTTCCGATATTGAATCAAGGGCTTGGGTTCATCACATACCGCGATTGATGGTCTTGAGTAATTTAGCTTTACTTAGCGGTGTTAAGCCACAGGAGTTCCTAGATTGGATGCGCGAAGTATTTATTGATGCCGCAGATTGGGTGATGGTGCCAAATGTAATTGGAATGGGAATGCATTCTGATGGCGGCCAAATGATGACTAAGCCTTATGTATCAGGCGGTTCCTACATTTCAAAGATGGGCAACTTTTGCAAAGGTTGTGCATACGATCCAAAGTTACGAACTGGCGAAACCGCCTGCCCATTTACCAACCTCTATTGGAATTTCTTATCCGATCATGAGGCGGAATTCACAAAAAATCATAGAATGTTTCAGCAGATGAGCGGGTTGAAGAGATTGAAAGATTTGGCTGAGTTAAGAATTGAGAGCAAGCGGATTCTTGATGGACTTTCGCGGGGGCAGATTTGAATAACTTAAATATCCAACGTTACGGAAAAGGGCCAATTAAATTGGTTGCAATCCATGGCTTGGGATCAGCTAGTACTGCATGGGATTTAGTTAGCCCACAACTTTCAGAGCGCTTTGAATTTATAACTCTAGATTTACCTGGCCACGGCAACGCCTTTATGTTGGCCAATAAATCTATGAATCCAGTACGAATCTCAAAGATTATTGTTGAAGAATTGCATGCAATTGGAATAGAAAAGTTCCACTTGATTGGTAATTCACTTGGTGGCTGGATTGCACTTGAAATGGCAGCAGCATTTCCTGAGCATGTTTTATCTGTAACTGGAGTAGCGCCAGCTGGGCTTTGGTTAAAGCCAAAAACACACCGCAATGGTGAATTAGCAGTTAGTCGAATTATGGCTCGTGCAACTTATCGATTTGCGGGTGTGATTTCTCATTTTAAATTTATGCGTGCAATTGGATTCAAATTAGTTAGCCCGCAATGGGAGAAATTCTCACCCGAAACTTGTGCCAAAGCTGCAGTGGCTATGGGTGGCGCATCTGGGTATTACTCGCTTTGGGATGCGTTTCTTGGCAATCGATTTGATAAGCAAATATCTGAAAAAATTCCAGTAACAATTATCTTTGGCGATACAGATTTCACATTGCCTGCTGAAAATAGCCAAGAGAAATCACTTGCACCAAAGCATTCTCGTTGGGTAACCCTACCGCAATCGGGTCATGCACCTATGTGGGATCAAGTGGATGCGGTAGCACGTGAAACTATACTTACAGTAAATTCGGTTATTGATTCCAAATAATCGGTTGAATTAATTCGTTGTGACGGATAATTCCTGGTTTCCAGGGCGGATCAAATCTAGCAATTCTTAACTGACCAGATCTTTGAATACTCTTATCTTTCAAATACCTTAGCAATTTCTCTTCGTACTTCTTAATACGATTTTTATTTGTAGTGCCATTAAATTTAATTGCAGCACAGATTTCTTCGTTTTCGCCACGAAGCTTTACATTATTTGCAGGAGCTGGCATATCTGAAAGTTTTGATCCATGTGGCATAACAAAACTAACTTGCCAACTTTCTGGACTCTTCTCTTCAACTATTACTGGCGCGGTCATAGAAATATTATTACTAAAAATATAATTAGCTAATGGACGAAAGCCTAAACTTGACGCTTTATCGTAATCTTCATTAATAATTACATCTGCTGCTATGTAAGGTAAATAGCGTCTAATTTCGATGCCATCATTAATTTGAATTACTTCATATTTCTGGCGTTCTGTCATTTTTTGCTTTCTTTAGCTGCTATTTTGCAAATATTTCGTAGCATCGTAGGGAATAACAATGTATGGAAAGGAGATATTCCCCGCCAATAAAGTTGGCCACCAAGTCCTCGTGGTTGGAAAGTTGCTACTTGCGTAGCTTTTGTTCTTCCATTCTCCTCTTCCAAAGTAAATTCAAGCCAAGCTTTGCCGGGCAGAATCATCTCTGCATAAAGTCGGAGTTTCTTGCCTTCTTCGTACTCCTCTACTCGCCAAAAATCTAAACTATCGCCGACGCGAAGCTTGTATGGATCACGGCGACCGCGACGAAGTCCTACGCCGCCAAAGATTCGATCTAAAATACCGCGCAGATACCAGAGCCAATCAGAGCCATACCAACCATTTTCGCCGCCGATACGTTCGATGCAAGCCCATACATTTTCAATTGGTGCATCGGAATATTGAACTCGCACATCTTTAAATTCAGTAGCACCTGCCCAAGATGGATCTCCTTGAGCTTTCTGCCAAGGCGCAGTTGGAGATGTTGCATCTGACCATCGAGTTTCAATTTTGTTATTACTGACCATTTCAAGTGCCAATTCGATAGCAGTATTAATTGGTGTTAGCCCTGCATCAGGTTTTGGAATCAATTTATCAATAGATTTCTCTGGATCAACAACCACTTCGCTGATTAATGATTCGACTAATGGCCGAGCTAAAGTAGTTGGAACTGGAGTTACGAATCCAATCCATAAACTAGATAGCGATGGAGTTAATACTGGAACTTTAATCACGATTCGTTTACGTAAACCAGCAATCGCAGCAAATTTCTGCATCATGATTTCATAAGATGCAACTTCTGGACCACCGATGTCATAAACACCGGAAACCGCTTTAGGCAATTCGATGCTCTTGCTTAAGTAATAAAGCACATCTCTAATGGCAATTGGTTGAGTGCGATTCTTTACCCATTTAGGTGTAGTCATAATTGGCAAGCGATGCGTTAAATGGCGCAACATTTCAAATGATGCTGAACCCGATCCAATGATAATTCCAGCTCTTAATTCCAGAACTGGTACACCGTGTTTCGCTAATTCGATTCCAGTTTCAGTGCGCGATTGTAAATGTCTACTGGTCTTCTTATCGTTCGCGATTCCACCAAGGTAAACAATCTGTTTTATATTTGCATCTGCCGCTGCACTGCCAAAAGTTGCCGCCATCTCTCTTTCGATTTGATCAAATTGGGTTGCGCTATTTATCGAATGCAATAAATAGAAAGCGACATCAATACCATCAAGTGCACCGCGAATAGCCTGATAATCACTTACATTTCCAACTGAAATTTCTACGGAATTGGCCCAAGAATATTGCGCTACTTTCTTCTCATCACGAACAAAGACTCTTACTTGATATCCCTGCTCAAGTAGATTGCGCACTAATCTGCCGCCAACATACCCAGTTGCACCTGTGACCAGAATTCGCTTCATATTGGTAGTTAAAGTACTTTAAATAGTTGATACTTTCCATGTGGACTTCAAAGTTTTAGCATCTGGAATAGGCGTAGCTCTGGTCCTTATCTATGCATTTGGATCTGGCATTTGGGTCAACACCTCACCTGGTTGGTATACCTCGCTAAATCAACCCCTCTGGCAACCACCTGACTTTATTTTCGGTTTGATTTGGCCATATAACTTCTTTGTAATTGCCTTTGCCTCAATTCAAATTGCTCAAAAACAGAGCCGCTTAACCACAATATTTTGGTTAGTTACTTTGGCGCTTTCTATCACTGCAGCGCTAATTTGGGCCTATCAATTTTATGTTCCACATAATTTGAATTTAGCTTCATATGCGTTGCTTACCACTGCGTTATTAACTCTGCCACTTACCTTTTTGGCATATAAAACATCTTGGAAAATTGGTGTGCTCTTTACTCCATATCAATTATGGGTAATTACCGCTGCGACTTTATCCTTCAGTTACGCTGCTCGAAATTAATTAGCAAAATTAATTACCAGGGAACTATTTCGTTATCTTCCCAAAGTAGACCAGTTTGAGTTGTGCCCGCAATCAATTCACGAGTTGCAAGCCAAACTGCAGTCGCCGCACCTTCAGCTGCAGAACGTGGCGCATTTTCGCCACCCATATCAGTTCTTGAATGATTAGGGCAGATTGCATCAGCCCAAAGTCCGCGAGAACCATGTCCGGTCTCATGAGCTAAATTTCTAACTAATGCATTTACGCCAGCTTTAGAAATTCGATACGGAGCAAGCCCACCCGCATTTCCAGGTCCTGACATTCTGCCTAAACAAGCACTATAAATAATGATTCGACCATTTCTAGCATCTGCCATCTTTGATCCGACTTCATTAACAATAGTAAAAACAGAATCTAAATTGATGGTCATTACTCGACGCCATTCATCATCTGATGTTTTTAGTGTTTTTGCCAAACGATCTGACATTACGCCGTGTGCCAACATCAAAATTTCTGGAATTCCGTACTTATCCACTGCTGCTTTAAAAACATTTCGGGTTGCCGCGATATCTGATAGCTCTACAAATTCAATTGGTGAATTTAATTCGCTGCCAGCTTGGCGCAGCCGCTCCGTATCGCGCGCAAAGAGCACCACTTCATGCCCCAGCTCTTTAAGCGCCTTAGCGCTCTCAAAACCCAAACCGCGCGATCCACCAGTTACAAATGCCAATGCCATAGACCCATCTAAGCAGTTTTATCCCAAATTAAAAGATACGGGGAAGATACGAGATGATTAAGTCATGATGTGCACCGTTATCTACGATGGCGAATGTGACTTCTGCCGTTCATGTGTAGCTTGGGTTAAAGCGCGGGCTGAAATCAATGCGATTGCCAATCAGGAAATAAATCCTGCAGAGTTTGGAATTACCCGCGAACAATGTGAAAAATCAGTAGTCGTTGTTGCTGATAAAACTTATTTTGCTGCTAAAGCGGTCGCGGTACTTTTAGATAAATCTGGGAATAAAACTTTAGCTAAATTACTCAGACTATCTGGCAAGTTAGGTGAACTTGGCTATAAATACGTAGCAGAAAATCGAAATGGTTTTTTGGTCGCAGTTTTACACTGGTTAATAAAGAAAACAACTTAGATTTAGAAAAGCAAAATTATTTCGTAGAATCTTGTTTACGGCTGCTTGTCCAATTAGAGTAGTCGCATGTCTATTTACAACCCAGAAACTAAGAACATAATCACTGGGCATAAAGCGCTACGTGAAGCACTTCGCGATACCGAGACATATTCTTCTGATTTACAAGGCGATGCAGATGTCCGTGACTATCGCCAACTTCCACTGGAAGTCGATCCACCACGACATCACTTATACAGAGCGGCGTTAGC
>JALRDT010000044.1 GCA_023262125.1 Candidatus Nanopelagicaceae bacterium
GCAACTAAAACCGTTAATATGCCAGCGGCTTTAACCTGCAAACTCAACATTTTTTGAATGATTTGAGGGAATCGCTTCTTCACGCTCATTATGGCGTCTACCAGGGAATTCCTCTTCATCATCGGCAAGTGCGGCGCCGCGATCTAAACGCATTGCGGTGCTGCCAGCTACATTCATTAATTCATTATCAATTTGATCTACCAGATAACCTTTTAAAGCATTTGATGCGCCAAAAAAGGTAGCGGTAAATCCAAGTGCAGTAAGCACCACGATTCCGATTGTTAATCGAACGCGCAGCGACCACTGATTGATATTCATCTAGTGCAAATTATTTCTTAACTGGCATTCTTAATCGATAACCGACACCACGCACTGTATGAATTAATGGTGGTTCGTAGGTATCGATTTTCTTGCGTAGGTAAGAGATATAAGTTTCTACAATACCTGCATCGCCACGGAAATCATATTGCCATACATGATCAAGAATTTGTGCTTTAGAGACCACGCGATCTGCATTAATTAACAAGTAACGTAGCAATGTAAATTCAGTTGGAGATAGTTCGATTAAATCCCCAGCGCGACGAACTTCATGAGTAGCTTCATCTAATTCCAAATCTGCAAAGCGAATTTTTTCATCATCACCCGTTGTCTCAACTGCTCCGGTACGACGCAAAATTGATTTCAATCGCGCCACTAATTCTTCTAATGAAAATGGCTTAGTCATGTAATCATCGCCACCGCGAGTTAATCCATAAACTTTATCTTCGACGGCATCTTTGGCAGTCAAGAAGAGCACACCAATATCTTGTCCTTCATTACGAATTTTTTCGCAGACTTCAAAACCATTTAGATCTGGAAGCATTACATCTAGAATCATTGCATGTGGTTTGAATTCTTCAGCAACACGAAGCGCCTCTTGGCCACTTGCGGCGGTGCGAACTTCGAAACCAACAAAACGAAGTGATGTTGAAACTAAATCGCTAATGCTCTGTTCGTCATCGACGACGAGGATTCGGCTCTTCGCGTTTTCAGTTGCGTTAATCATGATGAGAGAATCCTCTCTCAACCTGAGAGCCCCCTGAGAACGGACCTCGATTCTGGTGCGAAATTAAGCGCTTATTCAGGCTTAACTGAGCGTAGGAGCGCCTGGGCTACATCCAAAACTTCAACCGAAGATTGGCGACCCTGAACTCCATCAGAGACCATCACGCGACAGAAGGGACAGCCAACTGCAACCTCTTCGGCGCCAGTTGCGATCGCTTCATCAACACGATTTAAATTAATTTGAGTTCCGAGTTTCTCTTCTTGCCACATACGTCCGCCACCGGCGCCGCAACAGAAGGAGCGTTCTTGATTACGTGGCATCTCTTTAATTTGCAAACCAGCAGATTGCAGAAGTTCACGTGGTGGTGAGTAAATCTGATTGTGACGACCTAAGTAGCATGGATCGTGATAAGTAATAGTTTTTGACTCTTTAGCTACGGGTTTTAATTTGCCATCGCGTACCAATTGATTTAGCAACTGAGTGTGATGAACCATCTCTAATTCAAAACCTTGTTGTTTGTAATCGCGACCAATAGTGGTGAAGCAATGCGGGCAAGTTGCCACAACTTTCTTCTTGCCACGATAGTTTGCATAAACTTGTTCAAAAGTATCAATATTTTCTTTTGCCAAAATTTGATAAACGAATTCGTTACCAGTACGACGAGCGCTATCACCAGTACAGGTTTCGCGCTTTCCAAGCACCGCAAACTTAACTCCAGCAATATGCAATAACTCTGCTACCGCTTTTGTAGTTTTCTTTGCGCGCTCTTCATAAGCACCAGCACAACCAACCCAGAATAGATATTTGCTCATTTTTATTTTCTTTTGATAGTTCTAACAATTTAGAAATGGATAAAACCTTATAAATATTAATTTTAGAAGTCCTTAAAGTTTCAAGTTTTTTTTTAGCCTCGTCAATTTTTTTATTATTAATAAGG
>JALRDT010000136.1 GCA_023262125.1 Candidatus Nanopelagicaceae bacterium
CTAAAGTATTTGCTAGTGCGTTTAATTAACATGAGCCGGTTGCATGTACACAAAAGTATTTATACATACGGAACGGCTGCTTTTGCATTTGGTATTTTTTTTGGCCCGGTTACGGGCAGTATACCGCAATTGGTTTTAGGATTAAACTGGATTTTAGAAGGACAGTTTTCAGCAAAATGGCAGCGCATAAAAACGCAAACCTGGTTTTGGGCAGCATTAGCATATTGGGTTTGGTTATGTTGTGGTATTTTGTATTCCAATCGGATGAATTTAGCTTTAGAACAAGTTAAAATTCAATTGCCTTTATGCTCATGGGCTTTAATTTTTATGAGCTCAGAAGCCCTTGATTTACGTGCTTTAAAACGAGTGCTTTGGTTTTTTTTAGCGGGTTTGGTTTGCAGTTTTGTGTATGGCATTGCTGCACAGTTTTATATATCCGGAATATTAGATTTACGTAAAAGCACACGGTTTATGAGTCATATCCGGTTTTCTCAATTTCAAATTCTTGGATTTTTTGCAGCGCTGATGTTATGGCAAAACGCTCACACCAAGTTAAGCCGGCTGATATGGATTTTGGCAGTAATTACGCTATTGCTTGTTATTACCATAGCGGGTAATTTAAGTTCACTTGTATTTTTACTTGTGGCATTTCTGCTTCTAATCTTTCAACTTCAATTTTCTGAACTACCAGTAAGAAGTATCGTTCTGAATCAGTATTGCCCACGGCCTCTTTTAAATAGCGCGGCGCGATGAATTCATCTAGCGCAGTTGGGGGATTAATAGATCCATTGTGTGTGAATGAATATTTTCCGAAATGAAAAGGATGTGCATTCTCTTTATTGATAGGCAAACCCGAAGTCGCCCAACGAAGATGCAATAGCGAACCATCAGTTTTGGTTTTCTTAATTACATCCATGAAATCCGGGCTATTTGTTGCGGCAACTGGCTCTTTGAAAACTTCGCCATTCTTGTCAGTTATACCCCAACCATCGCAATGAATTGAAGAAAGATTTACGAAATCTTGGAAATCTTTTCCAACCACGCTTGTAAAGTCAGTATCCGAATCCGACACGTACCCTAAAAGTCGACACATTTACGTAAAAACCCTTTCCTTTAGGTGCATTCTAGGAGTACAAAGGACCATTCGGTGACCGACACCGAACGGTTTAGTTCTGGCATAAGAGTTAACTCTCGTGATCACATGCTGGGACTTTGAACAAAGGAGTTCAAACTTGAGCAATCAGCATGATGAGGATGCCAAACTCTTAGAGTCACTCGGATACAAGCAGGAATTTACCCGCCGCTGGTCTGGCTTCTCTAACTTTGCAATCTCTTTCTCAATCATCTCTGTCCTATCAGGATGTTTTACAACATTCGGACAAGCTTGGAACAACGGTGGTCCAGTTGCGATCTCAATTGGCTGGCCAGTAATTTCAATCTTTATTCTTTTAATTGCGTTAGCAATGGCGGAGTTAGTTTCTGCAATGCCAACCGCTGGTGGAATCTTCTACTGGGCTTTCGCACTCGGTAAGCCAATTCATGGATGGTTAACTGGTTGGCTAAACCTCGTCGGACTTGTGGCAGTTATTGCAGGTGTTGACTACGGCTTTGCAACATTCTTCACCACAACCATGAGTTTGTTTAATGGTTGGTGGGATCCTACAAATCTGACACTAGTGTTTATGGTTTTCGTAGTAACTGTTCTACTTCATATCATGATGAACATTTACGGCGCGAAAATCATTCACTTACTTCAGAACATAAACGTTTACTGGCACGTCTTTGGCGTGGCAGCAATTCTTGCAATTTTGATTTTCCTACCAAAGAGCCATCAGAGCGCTGAATGGGTATTTACTACTCGTAACAATAACTCTGGTTTCTCAGAGAGCATGTACTGGTTCTATGTATTGCCACTTGGCTTCTTGCTAACGCAGTACACAATTACCGGCTTTGATGCTTCAGCTCACGTTTCAGAAGAAACCGGTGGCGCATCTAAGGCAGCTGCAAAGGGTATGTGGCAATCAGTTGCATTCTCAGCAGTCGGTGGTTGGTTATTGCTTCTTGCATTCTTATTCGCAGCAACAGATGTTGAAGCGTTAAATAAGGCAGGCGGTTTTGCACCAGCAATCTTTGAATCAGCGCTCTCATCTGGTTGGGCACAGATTCTGATGATCATCACCTGCGTGGGTCAGTTCTTCTGCGGTATGTCTTGCGTAACTGCAGCATCTCGCATGTTGTTCGCGTTCTCACGCGATCGCGCAGTTCCTGGTCACCAGTACTGGACCAAGCTTGATTCAAATCGCAACCCTTCACACGCAGCATTCGGTGTTGGTATCTTCGCAACAATCCTTACCTTGCCTGCACTTTGGGCACCAGAAGGAACAGTTGTGCCAATTGCGTTCTTCGCAGTTACTTCCGTAACTGTGCTTGGTCTATTCCTCTCATTCATGATTCCAATTTATCTACGTTGGAAGCAGGGAGATCGTTTCCAGGCAGGTTCATGGAATCTTGGTAAGCACTACAAGTGGATCAATCCAATTGCAGTTGTTGAAATTATCTTTATTTCAATCGTACTTTGCTTGCCAACAACTCCAGCGGGTGTACCAGGCAATGAGAACTTCACTTGGTTATCTGTGCAGTATGCACCAATCGCGCTTGTCATCATTATGGGTAGCGCAATGATCTGGTGGAAAGTCAGTGCACATAAGTGGTTCAAGGCACCTGAGCACCAAGCTCGCTTAGTTAAGTAATCAACTAAGCAAAAAAAGTTAATAAAAGAAGGGCCACCTCCGCAAAAATCCATTGCGGCGGTGGCCCTTCTCTATTACTTTAATGCAATGGGTAGCATGGGTAGAGTGCAAAATCGCGTAGCGATTGTTACAGGAGCGGCATCAGGTATCGGCGAAGCAAGTGCAATTCGTTTAGCCGAAGAAGGTGCCAAAGTTGTTTGTGCAGATGTAAATTTAGAAGGCGCAGAAGCAACTGCTAAAAAAATTCAAGCAATTGGTGGAACTGCCAATGCATTTAAGATTGATATTTCAGATTCAGAACAATGCGATTCATGTGCAACAGATACTTTAAATCGCTATGGCTCAATTGATATTTTGGTAAATAACGCGGGTGTTAATCTGCCTGGCACATTTCATGAAACTCCAAATGAAATTATCCAAAAAACTTTACAAGTAAACGTAGCTGGCATGATGTACTTAAGTCGTGCCGTAATCCCTCAGATGCTTAAACAAAAGAGCGGTTCAATCGTAAATATGTCTTCGATTAATGGTTTAGTCTCCGAACCATTCTTGGCGGTCTACTCCGCATCGAAAGGTGCAGTCGTGATGCTAACTCGCGGCATCGCGCTTGATTATGCAAAGACCGGAATTCGTTGCAATGCGATCTGCCCAGGTTGGGTAGATACTCCAATTAATTATGCCCACGCCGATTTACTTGGCGGATTACAAAAAGTTTATGACGGAATATCTGTTTTCCAGCCAATCGGCCGCCCAGGCGAACCACGCGAAATTGCTCATCTAGTGCTCTTCTTAGCATCAGATGAAGCCTCATTTATAACAGGCTCAGTCATCTCCGCTGATGGCGGAATGTCGGCGATGTAATTCACTAGAAATCGCTATTTATCAATTATTTACTGACAAAACGGACTATTAGGGATAAATTCAATTCATGACAAAAGCAGGAATGCTCAGCGCTGAGCAATTAAAGAAAGATGTAGCTGACGGAACCATCGATACCGTCGTAGTCGTAATGACCGATATGCAGGGCCG
>JALRDT010000158.1 GCA_023262125.1 Candidatus Nanopelagicaceae bacterium
TCACCGGCCGGGGCGGCGTTCGGATTGGTGACGACGGCTCTAAGCAGGGCCGCTACCGCGGGACCGAAATAAGTGCCGCGCGAAAGAGCTGGCGTAATTTCATCGCCGTGTCCACGGCCTACAGCAGTACCACCATGCAACATGAAAGGTACATCGCTGCCTAAATTACGCGCGACTTCCCCCAATTCATCTTTCGTAAGTCCGAGTCCATAAAGTTGATCGATACCAAGCAAAGTTGCCGCTGCGTCTGCGCTGCCACCAGCCATTCCGCCCGCTACTGGAATGCTTTTATTAATCTCTACATCCAGTTTTGTGCTGGTATCGAATTTTTCAGACATTAACTGAACCGCCTTGAATACCAAATTGCTTTGATCTAGCGGGACACCTGTCGTGTAATCGCCTTTAATTGAGATTGCGAATTGGTCGCTCTCAGAAATTTTTACTACATCCATAAGCGATACTGCTTGAAAAACTGTAACTACTTGATGATATCCATCCGCTTCTTTAGGGCCTACAGATAATTGCAGGTTAACCTTCGCAGGAGCCTGAACCTCTACGGATTTATATCGCATGGCATCAGCGTAGTAGTTTTATTTTAAATTTGCTTCGCAATCGCGATGTATGCAGAAATGTCTAACGCCTCACCACGCAATGTTGGATCGATGCCAGCATTATTGATTATTGATTCTGAATTTTCACCCAATACTGAAGACATTGCAGATCGAATCATTTTTCGACGTTGCGAGAAAGCTGCATCAATCAAGGCGAAAACTTTGTGGCGAAAATCTTCATCTCCAAGTGGACTGTGACGTTTAAAGTAAACCAGTTTTGAATCCACATTTGGCACTGGCCAGAAAATACTCCGAGCAATGTTGCCAGCTAGTTCAAGATCTGCCCACCAAGCACTTTTTAGACTTGGCACGCCATAATCTTTATTGCCAGGTTTCGCTGCAAGTCGATCTGCGACTTCGGCTTGGACCATAACTACACCTTCGCGTAAAGATGGAAATCGCTCTAATAAATTCAATAGCACCGGCACTGAGACGTTGTATGGCAAATTCGCCACTAACACCGTTGGATTTTTCGGTAATTCAGAAATAACTAGCGCATCCTTATTAATCACTATTAAATCAGCGCCTGGATTATGCGCTTCAACTGTAATCGGAAGTTGCTTTGCCAAGCGATCATCAATTTCAATTGCAATTAATGGTGTACCGGTTTCAAGTATGGCAAGAGTTAAAGATCCAAGACCGGGACCAATTTCAAGTGCCACATCCTCACTTGTAATTTGCACTTGACGAACAATTCTTTGACAAACATTGCCATCAATTACGAAATTCTGTCCCAATCCTTTTGAAGGATTTAATTCTAATTTCGCTGCTAATTCGCGAATTTCAGTCGCGCCTAATAAAGACATTATTCGAATGAACCAAATAGTCGGACGGTATTAGCGGAAGTAACTGCAGCAATATGCTCAGGATCCACGTTGCGCTCATCCGCAATAAATCGGACGATGTTAGCTATTTGTGCGGGGGTGTTTAGCGCCCCTCTATGAGGACTAGGTGCAAGAAATGGAGAATCAGTTTCAACCAAGAGCAACTCATCTGGCACATATTTAACCGCTTCCCGCAATGCTGGGGCATTCTTAAAGGTTACGGTGCCGGCAAATGAAAGAACATATCCACGTGCGGCACAATATTTCGCCATCTCTAAATCACCTGAATAACAATGAAAGATTGTTTTATCAGGCGCTCCGACATCTTCTAATACCTTCAATACATCTTCATGTGCATCGCGATCATGTATTACTAAAGCTAATTTATTATCCTTTGCAATTTGAATATGCCTTCTAAAGGATTCTCTTTGAATCTCTTGCAATTCAAGAGGTGTTCGGAAGTAATCCAAACCTGTTTCACCAATCGCTCGAACTCTTGGGTGTTTTGCTAGTTCAGAAATGATTGCAAGATCAGCTTCTAAATCTGAAACTATGGGTGCTTCATTAGGGTGAAGCGCTACCGCAGCCAAGACTTGCTTTGGATATAGCTCAGCAAGTCGCACACACCATTTTGATTGTTCGGCTGAATACCCAACTTGGACAATTCGATCTATGCCAGCAGCTGCCGCATCGGCAATGACCTCTGCAACTTCAGGGGAATCTGGTTCGGTATTTGTAACTATCTCTAAATGCGCATGCGCATCGATTGCACTGACCTTTAATGGCTCTGGTGCCGGTGCAAGCGGGCGATCAATATCGCGATTGTGGCGATCAGCCAATTACTCTTCCAATCGCGGAAATAGTGGCGCACTCTTTGAAACTTTTGAGCCTGCTGGGAGAGTTCCCCAATTCGCCACTTCTCCAATTTTTTGCTCAGAAATTGAACCGAGTGTATTAGCTCCGAGTGAGTCCCATAATTTTTCACAAGTTTCTGGCATTACTGGATGTAATAAAACTGCTAACGCTCTAATACCTTCGGCGGTGTTATATAAAACTTCTTCTAGCTTTGCTTTATTTGCAGAATCTTTAGCTAGAACCCATGGTTCGGTCTCCGTAACATAAAGATTTATTCGTTTACAGAAATCCATAATTGCCAAAATTCCACCTTGAAAATCAAGTGCACACATAGCGTTATCAGCAGTGCTAACTGTTTTGCTTAAGAGCTCAGCTAATTCACCACCATTTGCAGGTGCTGGTATTACGCCATCACAATACTTTTCGATCATTGCAGTTAAGCGTGAAGCCAAATTACCAAAATCATTAGCCAATTCACTTGTATATCGAGCGCCCATGTCTTCCCAGGAGAAAGAACCGTCACTACCAAATGGAATTGCCCTCATGAAGTAATAGCGAAACGCATCTACTCCAAAATGATTGGTGATATCGCTAGGTGCAATACCGGTTAGCTTGCTCTTTGACATTTTTTCGCCACCGACCAATAACCAGCCATGTGCGAAGACTTTTCCTGGAACTGGCAATCCGGCGGCCATCAACATTGCCGGCCAAATTACTGCATGAAAGCGGAGAATATCTTTTCCAACTAAATGAACATCAGCTGGCCAAGTTTTGGCAAATTTCTGACCACCTTCAGAATCTGGATTATCACCTAATCCGACAGCGGTCGCGTAATTAAGTAATGCATCAAACCAAACGTAAACAACTTGCTTGGTATCCCAAGGCACTGGGATACCCCAATTAAATGTGGAACGAGAAATTGAAAGATCTCTCACTTCACCTTCCAGAAATGAAATTACTTCGTTTCGAGCGCTTTCTGGTTGGCAGGCGTCAGGATTTTCTTTGTAGTGATTTAAAAGTGGTTCTCGAAAATCTGATAACTTAAAAAACCAATTGTCTTCATCGACAATTTCAACTGGTTTGCTATGAATTGGACATAGTTTCTGCCCTTTATCATCAATCAAATCGCCTGGTAATTTAAATTCCTCGCACCCAACACAATATGGGCCTTCAAATTTGCCTGCATAAATAAATCCAGCATCTTTTAATTTCTGAAGAAAATTCTGGACTCGTTTTGTATGTCGTTCAGATGTTGTGCGAATAAAATCATCGTTAGCGATATTTAAAGCTTTCCAATTTGGTAGCCATGCATCTGCAACTAATTTATCAACCCAATCTTGTGGAGCAACATTGTTTGCATCTGCTGTTCGCATGACTTTTTGGCCATGTTCGTCAGTACCGGTCAAATACCAAGTTGGTTCACCTTTTTGGCGATGCCAACGAGTCAATACATCTCCAGCTACAGTTGTGTAAGCATGTCCAATGTGTGGCGCATCATTAACATAATAAATTGGAGTCGTTACGTAATACGACTTGTTATTTGATTCGGCGCTCATGTGATTATTCTATTGGACGTTTTTAGCCGCAACCATCGCATCAAATACTTCACGTTTTGGAAGTTCTAACTCAGAAGCGACCGCAGTAATCGCTTCTTTTCTATCCATTCCTACGCTCTCATATCTACGAACGGCCTCAATAATCTCTTGTTGGCTCATAATTTTTGCGCCAGCGGTGGCGCCACTTAAAACTATGGTGATTTCACCAAGAATCTCTTTTGACTTTGCCCAGCTATATATCTGATTCAAAGTGCCGCGAATAGTCTCTTCATAAGTTTTTGTCATTTCGCGGCAAAGCGCACCTTCTCGGTTCTCACCCAATATTGATATCGCTACTTCTAAAGTTTCAATAAGTCGGTGAGGTGCTTCAAAGAAAACTATAGTTCGATTTTCAAATTTCAAATTTTCAAAGAATGTTTCGCGGGCGCCCTTTGTTCTAGGTACAAAACCTTCAAAGCAAAATCGATCCGTAGGTAAGCCTGATAATGCTAAAGCTGTTGTCACTGCACTTGGACCGGGCAAGACTTCGACGGGAATATTTTCTTCGATTGCTGCGCGAACTAATTTAAAGCCCGGATCGCTAACCGTTGGCATGCCAGCATCAGTAACTACCAGAACTTCCGCGCCATTTCTTAATTCATTGATAAGAAGAGCTGTCCGTTCATCTTCATTGCCCTCAAAAAAAGAGAGAACTTTCGCGCTACTTTTAACGCCTAAATCCTGACAGAGGCGTTGAAAACGACGTGAATCCTCTGCAGCAATAATTGATGCAGAGCCGATGGCTTCGATAAGTCGAGCTGAAGCATCGCCTGGATTACCAAGCGGCACACCAGCAAGTTTCAACTTCATGTGCGCAATCATCTCATCTACTCTTTACTTATGTTTCCAACGTTGGCCATAACCTTCCTGGCCTTCTTTCTAAGAATCTTCAACCTATCTACTCCTAAAAGTTTGGTCTTTGATGAGATTTACTACGTGGATGGTGCTCGAGACTATTTGAAGCATGGCGTTGAGGTAACCAATGGGGCCGCAGAATTCGTAGTACATCCTCCCGTTGGAAAATGGCTTATTGCCGCTGGAATTAAGTTATTCGGCGATCATGAATTTGGTTGGCGAATCGCAGTTGCCATCGCTGGCACTTTAACTGTTTATTTGACGGCGCGTATTGCAAAAAGAATTTTCCATGAGAACCATTGGGCCACTCTTGCAGCGCTGTTGATGGCTTTAGATGGTTTGAATTTAGTTATGTCTCGTACCGCCTTGCTAGATATATTTTTAACTTTATTTGTTCTGCTCTCTGTTAACTCTTGGCTTAAAGGAAATTATTTGTCCTTTTCGGTTTATTTAGGTCTTGCCATGGGAAGTAAGTGGAGCGCCTTGTATTTTATTTTTGTTTTCTTATTACTTGAATACATATTAAACAGAAACTTGATTCGGGTAATCCGAATTGGTTTTACGTCAATTGGAGTTTACATTTTAAGTTGGTTTGGTTGGTTTGCATCTTCACTTGGATGGGATCGCGATGCAAAGTCCAACCCGATATTTTCATTAATTTATTACCACAAAGAGATGCTTGGTTTTCATACTAGCTTGACTGAAAATCATTCTTATCAAGCAAATCCTTGGAGTTGGATTGTTATGGGAAGACCAACTTCCTTCTTTTATGAATCACCCAAAGGCTGCGGTACAAAAAGTTGTGCGCAGGAAGTTTTGGCATTAGGTACTCCAATACTTTGGTGGATTGGTGCAATTGCTCTAATTTTTCTAATCGGAATTAATTTACATAACTTTGCAATGCGTGAAGTTGAGCTCTCGTCTTTGATTCCATTCTTGGGAATTTTGGCGGGTTACACTCCATGGTTCTTCTTTCAGGAAAGAACTGTATTTACTTTCTATGCAATCGTATTCCAGCCATTTTTAATTCTGGCCATCGTATTATTAGCGAAAATAGCCTATGAATACGATGAACGCTTGAAGAATTTAATTCTGGTAACAGTTATTGTTGTAGCGATAAATTTCATTTACTTCTACCCGATATTTACCGGTGTTTTAACTTCATACGATGAGTGGTATTCACGTATGTGGTGGAGCTCTTGGATTTAGCTATTAACTGCGCGGTCGCGCTTATTAGCTGCCTCTTCTGCTAATTGTTGATCAAATACCTCGTCTGCGCTTGGCGCTGCCGCAGCGAGCGCTTCACGTGCCAATCGTTCTTGCTCTTCACTCCATTGACCTGGAGTTGTTAAATCAATGATTCGTCTTGGAGTTACCGCTTTAGGTGCATTCACATAAGTTGGAGCTGGAATCGAATTTGGCGTCCAAACATTTCTGGTAGCAGCGCTTCCTTGTGGAAGCAACACGATTCCTGTTATTTCTCGTTCTGCCAACGGTACCCAAAGTTCAGAATCTTGTTTTGGCGCCACAACCTCGGAGAGATTTACATGTGAGACACCGTTTGTGGTTCTTTGAAGACCTTCAATACGTCGACGTTGCACTCTTTGACGATTAATTGTTTTGCGAGTGTGTGCCAAATAGATTACAAAACCAGAAACTGGAATACCAATTGATAACCAACTTAATAGATTCATTGCTGCACCAACACTTGTCGCTAATAGAGAAGAGAAAATAAGAACGAAAATTATTCGACGTCGCATCAGGGCTTGTGATTGCTTGAATGGAGCATCGAGATCTGTATGAATTGCAAGTGAGTAAGAACTTTCAGTTTCGCCAGCTACTACACGAAGAGCGCTCTTGTAACGTTCAACAGATTTTCCGGAAAATTCATCATGAGTATGAATCCAGCGAGGCAAGAAATAGGCGACCCACATTCCGATAATCGCCAAGTAAATAATTGCTGAAGCCATGATGGCCAAAGATTAGTGTTTGAAATGTCCGATTTCGGGTATTTACACCCTACTTGATAGCAATATTTTCGCGAACGAAACAGTGGTGGTCTCTCCAGGCACCATCAATGTGTAAATAGCGGGGGCGCAAACCTTCATAAAGATAACCGCATTTTTCGGCAACTCTAATAGATGGTGAATTTTCGGGCCGAATATTAATTTCGATACGGTGCAATTCAAGTTCACTAAATGCAAAATCTGTCACCATGTTTACTGCTCTGCTCATGTAGCCACGATTAGCGTAATTACGATCGATCCAATAGCCGATATGAGCGCCTCTAAGCGCCCCGTAAATGACCCCACCAAGATTTATCTGGCCAATCAAATTTGGCCCAATGAAAATCCCGAATGAGAAGGAGCGGCCAGCTCTCTCCTCTTTTCTATACGCCCTTACCATTTTATTGAAGCTAAGTGCGCTCTTTAATTCATCACTCTTTGAAGTACGTGGAACTGTTGCTTCCCACTCTTCGAGCCACTCCCGATTCATTGCCCGGACTCTTCGCCATTGCTTTTTATCAGAGCTAGTGAACGGCCTTAGAAGAATCTCGCCATCTGTAAGTTCAATCATTTTATTCTTGGCAAAATCACGGTGGTTAAAGTTTCTCCTGCTTTGAGTGCATCCCCAGGATTTACCGATACCAACGAGTTGGCCGCTGCCAAACTTACAAAATCTTCCTGTTCGGTAAATATTGAAACAGACGCGTTGTCATCACTCAAGTTTCCAAGAAGATATCGCCGGCCAGAAATTTCTCCTACAAAATCTCTTTCGAGCTTTGCTTTAACTGAAGGGCAAAAAACCTCTTTGGCGCCAATCATGGTTCTGATCATGGGACGGACGAATAATTGCATAGCGATATAAGCGGATATTGGATCTCCTGGCAAAGTTACAACTGGAGTCTTATCAGGACCAATGGTTCCAAAATTAAATCGACCGGTATTTTCTAATTCAAGATCTACAACTTTAACTTCACCTAGTTGATTTAGAGACTTTGTGATTAGATCAAAAGAATCATCATTTCGTTCACCACTTACCACAATTAAATCTGCGCGAACCAATTGATCTTCAACAATATCTTTTAATTCTTCTTCGTTATCCGGAATTGAATGCACTCTAAAAGCGACTCCACCAATTTCTCTAACGATTGTGGTCAGCTGCCAAGAGTTAGTTTCATACTCTTCGCTGCCGGTTATTGGATTACCAGGTTCTATTAAATCCGGACCAGCGGAAATAATTACCACTCGTGGGTGAGGTCTGGTTGGAAGATGACCTCGGCCAATCGAAGCTGCTAGACCAATGGTGGTCGATCGAATTGGTGAACCGCTTTTTAACACCAAACGTTCGCCGGCGAAGATATCTTCAGACAAGGTTGCGCCATGAGCGTCTAGCAGAGGCAAATCAAGTGGCGCTAAAGGTTCGACAATAGAAAGCAGCGCGGTCAGGAACTCATCTACACGCATTCGTTCTAGCATAATCCCACCTTACTTTAAAAGTACTGCATAGTTCATGAGAAATGCTGATAGGGCCAGAAAGGAAATGATGGCAATAAGAGATAAAGCATCGCTCCGTGAAGAATTCCGCAAGTTGCGTAGTGAGCATCCAGCACATAGTGACTATTTGTACTTATTAGATATTCCAGAAATTATTAATGCAAAAGTAATTACGAGTTATTACCCATTACCTGGGGAGCCAAGTTTGATTACCTTAAATAAGGCACTCATCGAAGCAGGAAAAACTGTTTTGCTTCCTAGAATTGTAAATAAGAAAATGGAATTTGTGCATGTTCAAGGTTCCCAAGATGATTTAATTCAAAAAGGTAAGTTTCACGAACCAGTTGGAAATATATTTATCGGTGAAATTCAAGTCTGTTTAATTCCAGCTACCGCAATTGATCAAAGTGGGGTCCGTTTAGGGCAAGGCGGCGGTTATTACGATCAATTTTTGACTGGAACTGCAGCTTTTAGAATTGGGATTATTCACGACCGCGAATTTGTTAAAAAACTTCCAAGCGAATGGTTCGATCAAAAAGTAGAAGCTATCGCAACTGAATCAGGATTTCGCCGAATCTGATTTGTTGTTTAATATTGACATACTTGCTAAAACAAATATGCCACCGATTACTTGAACCCAAGTTGGCGCTCCTCTTCCGAGAACAATTGCTCCAAAAACTCCAACTAATGGCACGATGTTAAATAAAACTGCCACATGCGTGCTCTTTACTCTTGCTGCAGCATAGTTGAATGCAATTATTGGAAGAGCTACACCGAATACTCCTGAAAGCGCACCTGCCACGTAGATCTCGCTGGCTCGGCCAACAAAATGACCACGGTCGAAAATTAACCACCACGAGAGCGCATAAATAGTTGAAAAAAGAGCTTGTCGAAAAGCCAAAGTTATTGGATTGATACTAGTTCCGAGCTTTTTTACTGCAACCGCATTTAGTCCGCAAAAAATAGACGAGCCGACAAAACAAAGTGCGCCGAGACCGATAGTTAACGAAATTCCTGATTTATCAAAACTTCCCAAAGTTGCACCAATGATTCCCAAAATCACCGCTGCTATTTCGTTGTGAGAAATTCGATCTTTAAGAAGTAATGCTGCCCACATCACAGTAAATAAAGCTTCTAGATTCAAAAGAATTACACCGGTGCTTGCCGTAGCCACGGTGTATCCATAATTTCCCAAAAGCCAAGCGATGCCAGGTTGCACCGCTCCCAATAAAGCGGCAATTTTCCAAGATACATCTTTATAAGTGCCGTTTCGAAATTTCCTTGGTCTAAAAATATAGAAAAATGAAATTACAAAGAAGCCCGCACCAATTTCAAGCAAAGTCTGTGCCGGTGCAGAGAGTTCGCTTACTGCTAAATCTGCTAAAGGGTTAGATAATCCCCAAGAAATCATTGCAGCAATCAGCAATAAATAATTGCGCATTGTTAATTATTTTTACTCTCTTTACGTGCGAGTTCTGCCAAGAATTGGTTGTACTTCGCCAAATCATCACTTTCGCCCATTGCGCTTGCTCTTGCAGTTTTACGATCAATTCTTTCAGTCTCTTTTTTATCTTCTCGCATCCATTGAATGAATGCTGCAGTCAATGCAATCAATATTGGTATTTCACCCATTGCCCAGCCAATCGCACCACCAGCGTATTGATTTTCAAGCAAATCTAAATTAAGTGGATTTCCTATTGAAGTGTAATAACCACCATCCATCAAAGTTGTAGCTGACATAAGTGCTATTGAGAAGAATGCATGAATACTCATTGCAGCAAAGAGAATAACTATTCTTACTACATTTGGCGGTCGATTTGGATTTGGATCTACGCCCACAATTACATGGAAAAAAAGAGCTCCTGCAAGCAGAAAATGTAAATTCATAAACAGGTGGCCAAGATGACTTCCCATCAAAGTTCCAAATAGTCCAGTGAAATAAAGTGCAAAAAGCGAACCGTCGAAAATCAAAAGCGCGACAACTGGATTGGTCATAAATTTTGCATATCTAGAGTGCAGAAAGCGAATCAGAATATTTCTGGGACCTTCTTCTTCGTTATCTCTTCCTGCAGGCAAAGTTCTTAATGCCAATGTGATTGGAGCTCCAAGTACAAGTGCAATTGGTGCAATCATTCCTAAAATCATATGTTCAATCATGTGGTACGAGAAACCAAAGTGGGAGTAAACGCCAATTGCACCATTAACCGCATAATTGACGATCAAAATACCGATCATAAAGGAGACTGTTCTGCCGATAGGCCATCTATCTCCTCGATTATTCAATATTCGAACACCTTTAAAATAAAGAAGTGAGGCGATAATTAAAAGAGCAAGAGTCAAAGCATCAGGTTGATATTCGAAAATCCAAGTATTTAAAGTTGGAGAACCTGGAAAACTCAAACCTACTTGCTCTTCCAGTGGGTTTATAACTCCCGCTCTTACTGGGGGATTACTTTGACTTAAAAGAGTTCCCATAAACATTGTCATTAACATGACGACTGACTCTAAAATTATTTGGAAATTAATTTTCTCAGCTAACATTTTTCTAACTTTGGCTGCTAATCCCAGAATAATAAAAGTCCAAATCAATTTTATCGAAAGTAGAACGGCATAGCTACTTTTCCATGAGCCTGAGAAGTTCAGTCTGATCCATGCATTTACAGCACCGCTTACTACAACCGTAAATGCAGCCCAATAAGCCAATCGGCTAAATCTAGTTAACGCCAATTTCTTATCTAATTCAGGGCTAATGACAATAACAATTAATCCACCAACCCACATTGTTATGGCTACCACATGTACTAATAAAGTTCCGATAGCCATGAGATGGGAACCACCCGATGCAGAGTGACTCTGAAAAATAGGAGAAGAGACCGATATCAATGAAAGTAATAACACCAGAGCAACCTGAGTAATTCTCTCGCAACTTCTAATCCATGCCGCAACTACTGCCGCACCCACCATTTGGATGGCTAAAAATTTACCTAAACTAATCTGTGTTACAAAAGAGCGAAGAGATGTGAATTCTAGAGCATCTATTAATGATACCTCTAATATCGAAGCTAAAGTCGCCACGATAAAAACTGCTGTCGCAGCTGACCAAACCCCAGCTGCTAGTCCCGCTTTTGCAATAAGTGTTTTATGTTCTTCACGAATTTTTCCGTGAAGATTTTTTGCAAAAAATACTATCGCCAATAAAAAGCCGATTGTTAGCGTAGCACTGAGCAAGTAAATGAATTTACTCAGCGTTAAAATTATTTCTACCAATTTAACGCTCGTTATATAGCTTTCTTCCGTATAAAACCAAACCTATTGCAACTGCTAAACCGGCTACTCCGACTAACAAAACAAATATTGTTGTGCCAAACGAGCTCGAGTTTTGCACTTCAGGGTCTTTTGTTGCTGTTGGCTTAGGAGTTGTAATTTTATCGGGTGCATTGAAAGTGAATGTATAAATTCCAGTTAATGGAATATCTTCTTCTGAAATTAAAGAGTACTCGACTTGATAAATACCTTTTTCGGTAAGTGCAAGCAAGCCAACGACTGCATTAGTGCCATCTACTAAAAGTGCGCCATCATCTACTCTGTTGCCTTTTGGGTCCGTCACAATTATTTCGCTACCCATTGGAGCAAGTGGCGTATCTGTCGTTAATGAAACAGAAGTTGGCGCAATCGAAAGTATTGATCCACTTACCGGTGAAGTGCCAGTCAATAAATTAGCGAAGGCAGGTGTGATGGTTGCCATGCTAACCAAAAGTGCCGCGAAGAGTGCTCGGAAAGATCGCATAAACTCCCTTTCAATTCGCGGTAATACTCTCACTTCTCTACACTTTACTTCTAGTAGCAAGCTAGCGTTTTTGAGAACTATTACTGCGGGAGCGTGGAAATGCCAACGTACCAATACGAGTGCACCTCGTGTGG
>JALRDT010000021.1 GCA_023262125.1 Candidatus Nanopelagicaceae bacterium
CTTTACGGCTCATAATTTTTCGAAACCTAACTGCCAAACATTTAGATGTCCAGCGCGGAACCCTGCTTCAGAGTAAGCAAGGTAGTACTGCCACATTCTTTCGAATTCTTCATCAAAGCCCAACTCTTTAACTTTTAAGCGATTTTCCATGAATTTATCGCGCCATAGTTTTAATGTGAATGCATAATCCATTCCCATTGGGCGCTGATCAACTAATTTCATTTGGCCTTTAGTGAATTGATCAATTACTTCGCGTGAAGGGATGATTCCACCTGGAAATATGTATTTATGTATCCAGGTATATGCATGTTTTGAAGCTAGCAATCGATCATGCGGCATAGTGATTGCTTGTAGACCAAAACGGCCGCCTCGTTTTAAATGATTACCAATGGCATCAAAATAAGTTGGCCAGTATTTTTCGCCGACCGCCTCAATCATTTCAACACTAACCACAGCATCATATTCGCCCTCTAAATCGCGATAATCTCTAATTTCTACCGTAATTAGATTGCTCAATCCAGCTTTAGCAATTCTTTTATCTGCTAGTGCTTTCTGCTCTTTTGAAAGTGTTATCGAATGTACCTTGGCGCCGCGATAAGCCGCTTGCATTGCTAGCTGTCCCCAACCGGTACCAATTTCTAAGATATGCATCCCCGCTTTAACTCCAGCAAAATCTAAAATTCCTTCAATCTTTCGAATTTGTGCCTTTGCGAAATTATTCCAAATTGGAGTTTCGCCAGCAAAGTTTGCAGATGAATACATCATCGTTTCATCTAAAAATAATTGAAATAAATCATTCGATAGATCGTAATGTCTTGAAATATTAGACTTTGAGCCCTCTAAATTATTCTCTTCGTGTTTTGGTTGAAATGGTTCGAATAGCTTTCGGAATTTCCGCATCCAACCCGGAACAATATGTAATAACTTCTCCGCATAAGGTGTTAAGACTTCGGCTAAATCTGGTGACGCTGTCCATTCATTAGCCATGAATGATTCACCTAAACCAATTTTTAAATCATTACCTAAACGATTGTAAAAATTTTCGTCATTAATTTTCATTATCGGCAAATTTGGTTTATTTGGCCCCATTGTTTCGCCATTTGGTAAAACTACTTTTACCTCTACTGAAGGCGCGATTCTTCGATGTAATTGTTTAGCTACAGCTGCACGAATGTTCATAACATGCCATTCTGCTTTGGGTGAGCTGGTCTTGGAATGACTGGAAGCCTTCGTAACCATAACCAAATTCCGTGCGCGCGAATTCTGGCCATAGCTTGTAAAGTCGAAAAGGGCGTACGTATATAAGCCATTATTCGATTCTTAATACTCGCCTCCATCTGCTCTCCGGTGAAGCTTGCGCTAAAAACCTGAGACCCATTTTGATATAAATTTACCGATAGCACAACGTCATGTTCACTAAAGAAGGTACGAGTTCGGTATTCGCCATCAATTGTGAAAAATGGTGAAACATAGAATTCTTTATCAATCTGGGCGTTACCTTTTTCATCTGGGTGCAGTAGATGAGCATGGCGATCGCCATAAGTATTGTGGATTTCCAAAATCGCCCAGCGCACTTGACCATCATTTTTTATACACCAATAAACTGATAGTGGATTGAAAACATATCCATTTGTACGTGCGCTGGCGATAGCAAATAATTTGTCGTTTGCATCAACTATCTCACCACGGCTCTCTGCAAAATAAGTTACCGCCTCGCGCATTGACTTTGCTTCTCCGCCAAAATGATCTTTAGGAAGTAGCTTTCTTTGTGGTTCATCTAAATCAACTAACCACATATAATTTATAAATTTCAATCCATGTTTAAGTGGAGTTCTTCTTTGATGAAGTACTTTACCTTTGACTAACTTCACCATGTTGCACCAAATTTACGAGCTGCTGCTACTCCAGATCTGGCACCATCTTCATGAAAGCCCCAACCAAGGTGTGCACCAGCAAAAGCTAAACGAGGCCCACCAGCATCTCTTAAGAAAGCTGCTGCATTAACTGCGCTAACAGTAAATACAGGATGTTCGTAATTCATGGTTGCAATTACTTTATCTTCCGGAATTTCGCCGTTTAGCGTTACTACATAATCAGAATTTGCCTTTAGATTCATTAGTAAATTCATCCAATAACTAACCAATACTTGGCTAGATTCTTTCCGACAATCTTCCATCTTGTAATTCCAAGATGCGCGAGCTTTGGCTGAGTTTGGAAGTACTGATGAATCTCTATGTAGCACTGTCTTGTTTCTTGAATAGGTAATGTTCGCAAGATTTGTAAGCTCTTCAGGAGTAGCATCTTTAAGTATCTCTAATGCGCTATCTGCATGCGTTGCGATAATCACTCGGTCGAACTTCTCACCATTTACCTCAACATAATCGTGATTTCTAATAACCGAAGTAACTCTCTCTTTTCTAGCTTTAGGTATTAGTTTGATGATTGCTTCTACATAGGTATTTGAACCATCAATTACTGTTTTCCAGACTGGAGAGTTTCCTAGTTCTAACATCCCATGGTGATTTAAAAATTCAAATAAGTGTTTCGCCGGGTATTGCAAAGAGTCTCCGTCGCCTGAAGACCAAACGCACGAAACCACCGGAATTGCATAATGTTTAATAAAATAATTGCTAAATTTGTTATCAGATAAAAATTGGCCCCAAGTTACTGAACTATCTAAATCTTCCCTAAGCAATTTTCGAGCTTGTTTATAGAAACGTGGTACATCAAATAACATTTTTAAAAATTTTGGATCTAGTAACTTGATTGGTTTTGCCAAAATTCCTTTTGCTCCACGGCCGCCAACATATTGCAATCCGCAACCAGCACAATCAATACTCATTGTCATTTCAGTTGCTTGAGTTGGAATGTTTAATTCATTAAAGATACGAATTAAATTTGGATAAGTTCGTTCGTTATGAACAATAAAACCTGAATCAATACGCTGTGAATCTACTGCATGAGTATGTGCGTGACCACCAAATCTGTTGTCCGCTTCAAAAAGAGTAACTTCATGAGTCTTATGCAATAAATAGGCGGCAGTTAAGCCGGATACGCCTGATCCAATGATGGCTACCGACTCTTTCATGGACGCGAATTTACAAGATATATTGGGCCTTGTGAGCCAAATCGTTTTATCCAAGGTACTTGATAGCAATAAGAGCGCAGCCGAACTTTTTTCATATTTCAGTGATTTCACTACGACAAACGAGTGGGATCCCAACACGGTTAAGACCGCAAAAATAAGTGGTGATGGTGGGATTGGCACTAAGTATTCAAATATCTCTGCATTTAATGGCAGAGAGAGCTCCTTGGTTTACGAAGTAATTGAATATCAACCAAATCACTTAATTCGACTTCGAGGCGAAAATAAATCCTTGGTAGCAGTCGATACCATGATGATTGAAGAGGTAAACGGAATTCGTCGCTTCACATACGAAGCTAAATTTAACTTTAAAGGTATCGCCAAAATTGCTGCACCTTTCTTAAAGAAAGCTTTTGCAAA
>JALRDT010000111.1 GCA_023262125.1 Candidatus Nanopelagicaceae bacterium
TCGATTTATGCGTCAAGAAGGTCCAAGCATTCAGCTGGAAACTGGCGAGGTCGTCGAGCTTTCATGGCAAGAGCGCGCTCTATGCGCACAGACCGATCCAGAGGCCTTCTTCCCCGAAAAAGGCGGTTCAACCCGCGAAGCTAAGCGCGTCTGCACCTCATGCGATGTCCGCTCAGAGTGCCTCGAATATGCATTGGCACATGATGAGCGATTCGGTATTTGGGGTGGTCTCTCAGAGCGTGAACGCCGCCGCTTAAAGCGCCGTTCAGCTTAAGTCAAAATAAATTTCCCAATTGATTTCCCTTTGGGATTTCCTAATTGGGCCAGTTTCGTAAAGACTTACACACCTGATGTCTAACCGAACTACTCAGGTCACTGCGATTCTGGTCGTACATGATGGTGCGACTTGGCTTCCACAGGTAGTGGCGGCTATCGCATCGCAATCTCGCACCCCTGATCGCACCATTGCAGTTGATACTGGCTCAACCGATGGTTCTACCAAACTTCTAAGTGGCGCTCGCATCAAAAGTATCTCAATTAATCGCGGTGAAGGATTCGGAACTGCAATTGCAGAAGCGGTCTCTACATTGCCACCTGTTGAATCTGAAGATGAATGGATTTGGCTTTTACATGATGACAGCGCTCCAGATGCGCAGGCTCTTGAGAATTTATTAGTAGCAGCTGTCGACCGTCCAAATATCGCAATGGTCGGACCAAAAATTCTTGGCTGGAATGATCGAACACATTTACTTGAAGTGGGTATCAGTATCGCTAGAAATGGCGCTCGCTGGACTGGTTTAGAAGATCATGAATATGACCAAGGGCAACATGATGGAATTTTTGAAGTACTTTCAGTTAGCACTGCAGGAGCTCTAATTCGCAGGTCTGTTTTCGAAGAGTTAGGCGGATTTGATGAGAAGTTAGATCTATTTCGTGACGATGTGGATTTTGGTTGGCGTATCCATGCAGCCGGTCAATCAGTTTTAGTAAACACGGATGCGGTCATCTATCACGCAGAAGCTGCGGCTTCCGAACGTCGAAATATTGATGTAGACGAAGCTTTCTTACATCGACCTTTGCTTCTGGATCGCCGTAATGCTGCATATGTTTTATTGACCAATTCAACTTGGTGGATGCTTCCATTAATCTCATTGCAAGTAGTTGGTGCTGCTTTAGTTAGATCCATTGGATACCTTTTTGCAAAATTACCGGGTTATGCATCTGATGAATTACTTGCGTTATTCCGTCTTTTCACTAGACCGGACTTGGTTAGAGCTGGTCGTAAATGGCGCAAAGAAGATCGGTTGGTCTCGCCACGGGTAGTCACTCGGTTTATGCCGTCTCGAATTCTTCAATTCCGAAGCTCACTTGATTCAGTGACAGATAAAATTCAAGAGAAAATTTTTCCTTCACAACAGGAAATTAAAGGTGAGATTTCTGAAGATGAAGATTTATTAACTCCAACAAATTCAAGAAGTTGGAAAGCGCTATTAAAGCGCCCTGATTTAATTGCATTTTTCGGCGCCTTGATATTTTCTGTAGTTTTCTCACATAGTCGTTTGGGGGCAATTGCAGGTGGTGCATTGCCTGAGACGCCAAACGGAGTATCGGGACTCTGGAAACTTTATGCAGAATCTTGGCACCAAGTTGGATTAGGTAGTTCTAGCGCCACTCCTACCTGGGTTGCGGTAATTGCGCTAATCGGAACATTGACCTTTGGTAATGCCCAGTTCGTCATTTCTAGCTTATTTCTCTTTGCTCCCTTTATTTTATTTAGCGCTATTTTTATCTGGCTTCGCAGAATTACAACACATATTTGGTTGGCGATTTTCGGAAGTGCTCTTTATGCAGTTTCTCCGGTAGCTCTTGCAACTATAAATTCTGGACGCCTTGGAACTTTGGTGGTGATGACGGCTTTGCCGTTGACGCTTCATGTACTAAGTGGCACCCTAGAAATTGAGAAACTTTCGATTCGAAAAATTTTTCAGTTGGGTCTCTTCTTAACTTTGCCTGTAGCTTTCTCGCTTCCTTTTTTCTTAGCGCTAGGAATTTTCTACACAGGTTTAACCGCATTTGATTATTTGCATACGTCACGTGAAAATTGGATTAAGCGAATTCAATATCGTGTATTACTTCTAGCAATTCCATTTTTATTAAATGCACCATACTCAACTGAAGCAGTCCTACATCCAAGTAGATATTTACTAGAACCAGGGTTAGCACTTTCAGGTGGTGGACCGAATTTAGCTCTACTTTCGAATCCAGGCGGTATTGGTTCAGTTCCGTGGTGGCTATTAGGACCATTTACTGCACTCATATTGGTTTCAATCTTTTCGCGAACAAATGCTAGATATTTTGCATTTGTGGGTAGTGGCTTCTTAGCTTTAGCAACATTGCTATCCGGACTTTCATTTCCGGCACGCGGCACCTCAATTGGTTATCCACTTTGGATCGGAACTTTTATTGCAATTTCCACTGTTGCTGCAATTACTGCAGGGGCAATAGTCCTAGACCAACTTCGCATTCACCTTGAGAAATCTGCAGTTAACTACCGCCACATATTTGCTGCTTTGTTATTAGCTTCATCTGTTGTTTATACGGGTGCAGCAACGGCCTGGAGTTTGGTTTCAGAGTCACCTTTAAATACAGTTTCAAATCGAGTTTTGCCAGAATATTTAAGCGTCACACCCGGAACTAAAACTGCAGTAATTCGAAAAATGGATGATGGTTCGCTTAATTATTTCATTGCACGTGGTAGAGATATTTTTCTAGGTGACCCAGATGTAGCTCCAGCTACTAATCCAGAAATTTCTGCAGCAATTAGAGCTACGGTAGATGGCAGTGGAGTAAACGCTGCTTCAGTGCTTTCAGAGTACGGTGTTAAATATCTTTTCGTAAAAGCACCTGCTCCGGATTCTTTAGTCCGAACCGTTGATGGATTAGGTGGTTATGTCAGAAATTCGGCCACTGCAGATGGAATTACTTGGCGTGTTCTAGGATTTCCAGATCGCTTGATATTTACAGATTCCATAGGAAAAATTATCGCTATACCTACAAATGACATTAGTGCAGATTTCTCAGTAGCAAAACCCGGAATCTTGAGACTCGCTGAGAATTTTGACAGTAACTGGAAAGTTATTGGAAATGGTAAGTATTTAGAGCGAAAAGTTAATTCAAATAATTTGCCTGAGTTTGTAATTGAAGAACCAGGAGATTATCTATTAATTCATGACGGAACCGTGAGACGAGCATTATTGTCATTACAAATAATTTTCTTAATGGTTGCGCTAGTTATGGCGGCACCTGCAGGTCGACGCAAACGTGATCGGGAGATGCCATGAAATTAAGAAGATTAATTTACTTGGTTGCTATTTTCACTGCTGTTGCGCTTGCGGGTAATTACTTGCAAGCTGGCGGAAATTCTCGGAAGTTCTCAGAAAATTATCCAGAGCTTATTTGCCCTAATGTCGGAAGCGCTCAAACTCAAGTCTCACTAATTAGCAGTAATAATTTAGTTAGATTCTTGCCATCCAAAAAGTACAATTTCGTTAAAGCTAAAACCAATAGATTACTCACGAATCAAAGTTCGGTAATAGTCGACGGCCAAGGTACTAGTTCAATGGCTTGGATTTCAAAATCTGGTATCTGGGCAGGTGGCGTTAATTGTTTAGCCCCTCAAGAAGAGCAATTTTTCGTCGGTGGCACTGCTGACGTTTCTAGTAAATCAAAGATAGTAGTTATTAACGCAGGTTTAAGTCCATCCATAGTTGATGTTATTACTTACAGCGAAACTGGTTCTCTGAAAAAAACAATAACGCTAAGTAAAAATCGCGTCGCTTCTTTGAATTTAGTGACGTTAGCACCAGGCGCAAAATCTGTGGCCATGAGAGTTATTGCAAAAACGGGCCGGGTTGTCTCTTACTTAGTGGATGAGCGCGGGCGAGGGCTGCAAAATCTAGGTGGAGATATTGTTAATTCACAATCTGCACTAAGTCGAACCTTGCTAATACCGGGAATTGCGACAAGCAGCACCAACAAGAGCCATTTACTGCGCGTCTTGAACCCGGGTGCAGCTGAAACTGTAATTACTGTTGAAGTTTTATCTAAAGAAGGCCGTTATATTCCAGTCGGATTGGATAATAGAAAAATATCTGGCGGCAAAGTTGCAGATTTTGTGATTGATTATGATTCAAAGCAAGCAAGCTTTGGATTAAGAATAATTTCAGACCAACCTATCGCTGCATCTGCTTATAGTCGTATCGGAAATGATTTCATTTGGAGCACCGCTTCACTTCCAGGAATTAAAGGCACATGGGCAATCACTGGACTTGATCCAACTTTGCAATTTATTGGAAATCAGATCAAAGTTGAGATTACGGCATTGATGCCAAAACGAAAGCAAATCTCTAAGAGCTTAACTGGTGTTGATTACTTAACTTACAAAATGCCTGTTGGTGCTATTGGTCTGAGAATTGAGAAAATTAGTGGAGATACCGCTGCTGCGCTGATTGTTAAGTCTCAGAGTGGAATTGGGTATTTGCCACTGATTAATGGTTCAGTTTTGACCCGTAGCACAGTTCCTACTGCCAATATCGGCGTGTTAAACCCTTAAAGTAAATACAAATCAGACTATTTTTCTCGTATGAGTTCTCGAATTGGTAGACATTGCTCTCGCTCGGGCTGCCACCGAAAAGCTTTGATGACTCTTACTTATGTATATTCTGAATCAATTGCAGTGGTGGGACCTTTAGCTACATACTCCGAACCACATGCATACGATCTTTGCGAAATTCACGGTGCAAAGTTGACCGTACCTAACGGTTGGCAAGTCATAAGACGTGAAATTAATTCCGGGGAGACTGGTCCATCTGAAGAAGATTTGATGGCGATAGCAGATGCAGTACGAGAGGTTGCTAACCGCGAAATTACAAATAGCAATCCAAACCCTAATGCGGTTCAATCTGCTCTTGGACGAAGAGGTCATCTGCGTTCAGTTCCAAATGCCTAAACAAAGCAAAAGAGGCTGACTAATGATTCCAAATATCTTTAAAGCTTACGATATTCGTGGATTAGTTGGTACAGAATTAACAAAACAGTTCGCGTTTTCAACTGGAGTTGCATTTGCAAAGTTTCTTGAATTAGAACGTGAGCCGGCTACCGTAGTAATTGGGGAAGATATGCGTCCATCTTCTCCTGAACTTGCGGATGCATTCTCTGCTGGAGTTACTTCGCAAGGAATGGATGTAATCCGTATAGGTCTGGCGTCCACTGACATGCTCTATTTCGCAGCTGGAAAATTAAATCTCCCAGGTGCCATGTTTACGGCAAGCCATAACCCTGCGCAATATAACGGTATCAAATTGTGCTTAAGTGGTGCCAGGCCAATTGGTAAGGAATCTGGCTTGTTAACTATTGAGAATTTTGTGCGCGAAGGAGTTCCAGTTAGCTTGCGTCCAGTCGGAGTTGAAACAAATAATGAAATGCTTCACGAATATGTTGATCATCTTTTGACTTTAGTAGATGTGTCAAAAATTCGAAAACTAAAGGTAGTAGTTGATGCTGGCAATGGAATGGCAGGTCATACTGCACCAGCAGTATTTTCTCGCATGAATGTCGAAGTAATTGAAATGTATTACGAATTGGATGGCACTTTCCCTAACCACGAAGCAAATCCAATTGATGAAGAGAATCTAAAAGATTTGAAGAAAGCGGTTAAGAAACATGGTGCTGATATTGGTCTTGCATTTGATGGCGATGCAGATCGTTGCTTCCTTGTAGACGAGCACGGAGAAGCAGTAAACCCATCTTTATTAACAGCGCTAATTGCCGATCGCGAATTAAAGAAGAAACCGGGTTCGCCGATAATTTATAACTTAATTTCTTCACGTGCAGTCCGAGAAGTGGTGGAAGAAAATGGTGGCAAACCACTTCGTTCAAGAGTCGGACACTCATTTATCAAAGCGATGATGGCCGAATCTGGAGCAATTTTTGGAGGAGAGCATTCAGGTCATTTTTACTTTGCAGATTTTTGGCGCGCAGATTCAGGAATGCTAGCTGCACTACATGCAATCGCTGCGCTTGGTGAAACCGGAAAATCTCTATCCGAGCTACTTAAACCTTATGCTCGATACTTTGCAAGCGGTGAAATTAATTCAACGGTTGCTGATGGCAAAGCTGTGATGCAACACATCAAAGAGTTGTACGGGACAAAAGCAGGCGTTACAACGGACGAATTAGATGGACTTACAGTTGATGGCGACACCTGGTGGTTTAACGTGCGAGCCTCGAACACCGAACCACTCCTTCGACTTAACGTTGAGGCTAAGGCGCATGGCCAGATGGCCCAGCTACGCGATGAGGTTTTAGCCGTAATTAGAGGTTAAACTAAGAGCCTGCGCGAGGCCTCGCCGATCAATATAAATTCTCAACATAGGAGTAAAAATTGTCTACGACGACCTCAATAAAGCATGACATTGCTAATGCTGCACTTGCAGCTGAAGGTAAGAAGCGAATCGAATGGGCAGAACGTAATATGCCTGTGCTTGCACAAATTCGTGAGCGTTTTGAAAAGACCAAGCCGTTTGCTGGCGTACGAATTGCAGCTTGTATGCACGTTACTACCGAAACTGCAAACTTAATGCGCGTTCGCTCACTCGCCGCGCCATCCAGCGACTGGAAGTTGGAATTTGGCTACCAAACGATTGGTAAATGGAGCGCTGGTCATTCGCGCCAAGATAATGCTCTGACTATCGCGAGTGATTTTTACGGTGTCGTTCTCAATTAATGGTTTATATCGAAAGCCATCAGCGCTCAGCGTTGCGTTCTCAGATCGTACTGAGACTGAAATCTCGCTTCGAGGAGAGAGGACCATGGGCTTTGCAAAGAGCGCATGCGCGGCAAGTGGGAGGAGCACCAAGGCATCGACATCCGGCCATAC
>JALRDT010000148.1 GCA_023262125.1 Candidatus Nanopelagicaceae bacterium
ACACCGGAACTTGGTTGGACTGTTGCAACTGTCGATGAACCACCACGTCCTGGCACAACCATGGAAGCGCTCGCAGGACTTAAGACACCATTTCGTCCAGGTGGTCGCGTAACTGCAGGTAATTCATCTGGTTTAAATGATGGCGCAACTGCTGCGCTACTTGCAGATGAAGATGCCGCAATTGCAGCAGGGCTAAAACCAAAGATGCGTTTAGTTACATTTGCATTTGCCGGTGTAGAGCCAGAAATTATGGGTTATGGCCCAGTGCCTGCAACAATAAAAGCGCTAAAGAATGCTAGTTTAAAGATTGAAGATATTGGCGCATTTGAAATTAATGAAGCATTTGCAGTTCAAGTGCTTGCATTCCTAGATCATTTTGGAATCTCAGAAGATGATCCACGCGTTAATCCAGTAGGTGGCGCGATTGCAGTGGGTCACCCACTTGCATCAAGTGGTATCCGCTTAATGCTTAATTTGGCTCGCACCTTTGAAGAGAACCCATCGATTAGATATGGCATCACCACCATGTGTATTGGCCTTGGCATGGGCGGCACTGTCATTTGGGAGAACCCTAATTTCAATGGAAGTGGCAAATAATGAGCGATGTAATTTACGCAGATGAAGTCGTAACCAATGCGCTAATTCGCGAAGTTGATTTAGCTGCATTTGGCGCAACTGGGAAATTAGCGCTAATTACTATTGATAACGGATTAGACCACACTCGTCCAACCACTCTTGGGCCACAATCAATGCGCAATATCAATGCTGCAATTGATCAAGCGCTAGCGATGAATCCAACTGCGATTGCAGTTACCGGTAAGCCATTTATCTTGGCAGCTGGCGCAGATCTATCAGGTATTAGTGCGCTAACTAGCAAAGAAGATGCCGCAACAATCATCAAATATGGCCATGATGCGTATGCCAAACTTCGTACTTCAAAAATTCCAACTTTCTGCTATGTAAATGGATTAGCACTCGGTGGCGGAACCGAATTAGCGCTCTCTTGCCAATATCGCACCATTTCAGCAACTGCATTTATTGGTCTTCCGGAAGTGTTTATCGGGCTACTTCCAGGTTGGTCTGGCGTCACCATCTTGCCAAAGATGATTGGGCCAACCAATGCCGTAAAAGTTATTATGCAAAATGCACTAAATAACAACACCATGTTAAAGGCCAAAGAGGCGCTAGAACTTGGCATGGCCGATGAACTTTATGCACCAGTAGATTTCCTTGAACGAAGCGTGCAATTTGTAGCAGATGTCGTAACTGGCAAGAAGAAAATCGAACGAAAAGATCATTCAAATGATCCAGATTGGGATTCAGCTTTAGCGGCTGGTCGCGCTGCAATTACTAAGAAATATAACGGCGCTACCGTTAAGAATGCCGAATACGCACTTGAATTAATTGCTGATTCCAAGAGCAACACCATCGAACAAGGCCTTGCAAAAGAAGTAGATCGCATGGTCGATTTGATGATGGGCGATGAATTCCGCGCCTCTTTATATGCCTTTAATTTAATTCAAAAGGGGCGCAAGAAAGTAGCTGGCGCACCTAAAGCTAATCTGGCCCGAAAGGTAAGCAAAGTCGGCGTAGTTGGCGCTGGTTTGATGGCATCGCAACTAGCTTTGCTTTTGGTCCGAAACTTAAAGTGCCCGATTGTGATTAGCGATCTAGATCAAGCACGCGTAGATAAAGGTGTCGCTTACATCAAAGCAGAACTTGCAAAATTAGTTGAGAAGAAGCGCATGAGCCAAGAGAGCGCCAATCGTTTATCAGCTCTGATTATTGGAACTACAGAAAAGAGCGATTACGCCGGTTGCGACTTTATTATTGAAGCGGTCTTTGAAGAGTTACAACTTAAAAATGATCTCTTTAAAGAGCTAGAAAAGCACATCTCACCTGAATGCGTACTTGCAACCAATACCTCTTCCCTTTCAGTTGAGAAGATGTCGGCTGGATTGCAGCATCCAAATCGCGTTGTTGGTTTCCACTTCTTTAATCCAGTTGCAGTGATGCCGCTACTTGAAATTGCGCGCACTCCAGCTACAGATGATGAAACAACGGCAACTGCTTTAGCAATCGGTAAAGAGTTAAAGAAAACCATGGTCATTGCAAAAGATGCACCTGGTTTTATTGTTAATCGCCTGCTTACTCGTTTTATGGGTGAAATTACCGATGCCATGGATGAAGGCACTCCTTACGATGTTGCAGATAATGCACTTCGCGAAATTGGTTTCCCAATGACTCCATTTGAATTATTCGATTTAGTAGGTCCTGGAGTTGCTCTGCATGTCTCAGAGACACTTCACAACAACTTAGGTCCTCGTTATCGCATCTCTCCTACTATCAAGCGACTAGTTGAGAAGAATGTACGCACTATCTACATCAAAGATGCAGATGGCAAGCGAATTCCTAATCCAGATGCGATTGCACTTATGGAGAAGGGTTCAAGCCCGTCAACATCCGAACAAGTTCGCGACCGCGCACTAAAAGCGCTTGCCGAAGAGGCTCGAATGATGATTGATGAAGGTGTATCAAGCGCTACCGATATTGATTTAGCGATGATGCTTGGTGCTGGTTGGCCGTTAATGCTTGGTGGAATTTTGCCGTACTTGGATCGTGCAGGGTATGCAAACCCTAGATTCCACGAACCAGGTGTTGCATCCGTACCACTTTAAAAATTGTACTTATCTAAACCAAGCTTCGTAATACATACTGCATGATGCCGCCATGTCGGTAGTAATCCGCTTCGCCTGGTGTATCGATTCTCACCTTTGCAGTGAATGTTTTATCCCCTGCCTTGACCTGAACCGTCTTTGGAATGGTTCCGTTATTTAGTTCGGTGATACCGGTGATTTCGAATTTCTCATCACCCTTAAGACCAAGTGATTGTGCATTCTCGCCATCAACAAATTGCAATGGCAATACGCCCATACCAATTAAATTAGAACGGTGAATACGTTCGAATGATTCGGCGATAACAGCGCGAACACCGAGAAGTGCCGTTCCCTTTGCTGCCCAGTCACGTGATGAACCTGATCCGTATTCTTTGCCAGCCAAAATTACCAATGGAATTCCGGCAGTTTGATACGCCATCGATGCATCGTAAATAGTTTCTTGGGCTCCACCATTTAAGAAATTTTTGGTAAAGCCACCCTCTACTCCATCAAGAAGTAAATTCTTTAAACGAATGTTTGCAAAAGTTCCGCGAATCATTACTTCATGGTTTCCGCGACGTGATCCATATGAATTGAAATCCTTACGATCAACGCCATGTTCTGACAAATACTTACCAGCTGGTGAATCAGCTTTGATATTACCAGCTGGAGAGATGTGGTCAGTTGTTACTGAATCACCAAGAATTGCTAGTACCTGTGCACCAGCAATATCCGTTACCGGCTTGGGACTCTTTGGCATACCTTCAAAGTAAGGCGGCTTTCGTACATAAGTACTCTTTGCATCCCATTCAAATACTTTGCCAGTTGGGGTATCAAGTGATTTCCAGCGATTATCTCCATCAAATACAGAGGCATAATCTTTAGAGAACATTTCAGATGAGATAGCTGAATCAACTACAGCTTGCACCTCTGCTGGAGTTGGCCAGATATCCTTTAGATAAACATCAGTACCTGAAGAATCTTTGCCAATCGGATCTTTCTCGAAATCATGATCCATAGTTCCGGTTAGCGCATATGCCACAACTAAAGGAGGGGATGCTAAGTAATTCATCTTTACATCTGGGCTAATGCGTCCTTCAAAGTTGCGGTTACCTGAAAGCACAGCTGTCACTGCTAAGTCGTTTTCATTAATTGCCTTTGAAATTTCTACAGGTAGCGGGCCTGAGTTACCGATACAAGTCACGCAGCCATAACCAACTAAGTTAAAGCCAAGCTGCTCCATGTATTTAGTTAATCCAGCTTTCTCGTAGTAATCAGTTACCACCTTTGAACCTGGCGCTAATGTGGTCTTAACCCATGGCTTGCTCTTTAAGCCCTTTGCTACTGCATTCTTTGCAAGCAGTGCAGCACCAAGCATTACTGAAGGATTAGAGGTATTGGTACATGAAGTTATTGAGGCAATAACAACATCGCCATTCTTAACTCTTGTTTCTCCTGCTTTAACTTCACCCTTTGTGGTCTTATCTGTGAAATATGTTGGCAGGTGCTTTTCAAGCGAGCTTTTAGAATCTTTTAATGAAATGCGATCTTGCGGACGCTTTGGCCCTGCAATTGATGGCACCACTGTTGAAAGATCAAGTTCTAGCTCTTCAGAGAAACGAGGAGCTGCATCCGGGTTATGCCATAGCCCTTGAGTTTTTGCATAAGTTTCGACAAGTGCAACTTGTTCTTCATTTCGACCAGTTAAACGCAAATAACGAAGGGTCTCTTCATCAATTGGGAAGATGGCGCAAGTTGATCCATACTCTGGTGACATATTTCCGATAGTTGCACGGTTTGCCATCGGAACTGAAACCACACCAGGTCCATAAAATTCTACGAACTTACCAACTACTCCATGCTTACGAAGCATTTCGGTAATGGTTAAAGCTAAATCGGTTGCAGTGGTGCCAAGTGGTAGTTCGCCCTTTAATTTAAAGCCAACTACTTTAGGAATTAACATTGAAACTGGCTGGCCAAGAAGTGCTGCTTCTGCCTCAATTCCGCCAACGCCCCAACCTAAGACGCCAAGTCCATTGACCATAGTGGTATGTGAATCTGTGCCAACAACTGTATCTGGATAAGCACGAAGCACACCATTTACAACGCGAGTCATAATTACTCGAGCTAAATATTCAATATTTACTTGATGCACAATTCCTGTTCCAGGTGGCACAACCTTAAATTCATCAAATGCAGTCTGACCCCAACGTAAGAAGCGATAACGTTCGCGGTTACGTTCGTATTCGACATCTACGTTCTTTTCAAAAGAATCTGAAGTGCCGAAGAAATCTGCAATAACGGAGTGATCGATAACCAATTCAGCTGGCGCTAATGGATTTACCTTTGATGGATCGCCGCCTAATTCCACAATCGCTTCGCGCATTGTTGCTAAATCCACGATGCAAGGAACGCCTGTGAAGTCCTGCATCACTACGCGCGCTGGAGTAAATTGAATTTCGGTATCTGGTTCGACCTTTGGATCCCAAGTTGCAAGCGCTTTGATGTGCTCTGCAGTGATGTTGGCGCCATCTTCGGTGCGTAGTAAATTCTCAAGGAGAATCTTTAGCGAGAATGGAAGATTGCTTGCGCCATCAATCTTTGAAATATCAAAAATTTCATAAGACTTACCTGAGACATCTAAATTGCGCTTTGCGTTGAAAGAGTTGGTTGACATGGTCGTCTCCCTTAAATGATTTATCTTGACGTCAAGATACTTTATCTGGCTCTAATAAGCAAACACTCTCGATGTGCTGTGTCATCGGAAATATGTCATAACCATCAAGCGAGGCCATCTTCCAGCCGTTATCTATAAAGTTCTTCACATCTCTAGCAAGTGATGCTGGGTCACATGCCACATAAACAATTCTCGAAGGTTTTATTCGTAGTAGCTGCGCCACTACATCTGCCCCGGCGCCTGCGCGAGGTGGATCTAATACCACTACATCCGCACGCTTGATGTTCTTAAGCGCTTTGGCAACATCATCTCTAATAATTTTTATATTTGGATAATCAGCAAAGTTCTCTCGCGCTGAATCAATTGCCGGGATTGAACTCTCAATTAAATCGATTCTCCCGCCAGGACCTAAAACATCAATCGCGACAGAGCTAAATAGTCCGACTCCGCCATACAAATCTAATAGGTGCTCGCCAGCTTTTAATTTAGCGAGTTCTAAAAATTTCGTCGTTAATGTATCTGGAGCATTGCGGTGGCGCTGCCAAAAAGCGCCAGCTTTAACTTTTAATTTCTTACCCTTAACTTCACGAATCTGATCACCTTGAGGAACCTCAATTGGTTCCATAGGTTCAAATTTCTCTGTGGCAATCTGTTCTACATGTAGCTCTTCGCCTGCAATTAAACAATCACTAATAGAAATAATGTCATGTGATCTAGATGCATAAATTCCAAATTGTCCTGCTTCATTTGCCACTCCGCGGATGTGTGTTCGATATCTAATAGTTGGCACTACTTCATGAACAGTTACTTCAACATTCATCTTTGCAATTCTGGAAAATTGTTCTTTAATAACTTCTGCTTTCAATTGGCGTTGATAAGGCAGATTTAAATGTTGAAAATCGCAGCCGCCACATTTGCCGGCATAGGCACAAGGTGGATTGATTCGTTCTTTAGATGGCTCGATAACTTCTATAACATTGGCGCGCAAAAAACCCTTTGCTTTGCTGGTTATTTCAATTTCGACCAATTCACCTGGCGCGGTATCGCGAATGAAGATAACTTGCCCTTCATTTCTCGCAATAAAGTGGCCACCATGAGCTACTTTTTCAACGCGAACCTGCATTTGAGAAGTCTAAGGGCTATGCTTATGAACCTATGCATGTTGTAATCATGGGCTGCGGTCGAGTTGGTTCTGCTATTGCACGAGAACTCGAAGCCGCTGGCTGTTCCGTATCAATCATCGATCAATCTCGAGAAGCTTTTCGTAGATTAGGTGGTGCCTTTAAAGGCGAAACTGTCACCGGCATTGGTTTTGATCGCGACATCATGATTGAAGCAGGTATCGAACGTGCAGATGCATTCGCTGCCCTATCTGATGGCGATAATTCAAATATTTTGGCAGCACGTGTAGCGCGTGAAGTATTTGGTGTTAAAAATGTTGTTGCACGTATTTATGATCCAGCTCGCGCAGAGATTTATCAGCGTTTAGGTATTCCAACTGTTGCTACTGTTACTTGGGCAACCGAACAAGTTTTGCGTCGATTGCTTCCTGGCGGATCTCGTGGAGAATGGCGCGATCCATCTGGAAAAGTCGCACTCCTTGAAGTTAGCATTCACCAATCTTGGCTTGGCCATCCAATCTCTGAAGTTGAAGCGCGTACCAATGCGCGCGTGGCATTTCTTACTCGACTTGGTGATGCCTTTATTCCTGACGAACATACTGTTTTGCAAGAGGGCGACCTACTTCATGTAATGGCGCACGATGAAGATATTGATTCAATTACTGCAACCATGAATGCAGAGGTGAACTAATGCGCGTTGCTATCGCTGGCGCCGGCAATGTAGGCCGGTCAATTGCGCGCGAACTAATCGCCAATGGCCACCAAGTGATGTTGATAGATAAAGATCCAAAGGCAATGAAATTAGAATCAGTAGCAGAGGCCGAATGGGTAATGGCAGATGCCTGCGAAATCGCATCATTAGATAATGCAAAGTTAGATCAATGCCAAGTTTTAGTTGCTGCAACCGGCGATGACAAAGTTAATTTGGTGGCATCGCTTCTTGCAAAGACCGAATATGGGGTGCCACGTGTGGTAGCTCGTATCAATCACCCAAAGAATGAGTGGCTCTTCGATAAGTCTTGGGGTGTAGATGTTGCAGTTTCTACTCCAAGAATTATTGCTGCGCTAGTTGAAGAAGCAGTATCTGTCGGCGATGTAGTTAAGCTATTTACAATTGGTAAAGGCTCTGCAAATCTACTTGAACTTACCTTGCCAGATAATTCAAAGTGCATTGGAAAGACAGTTGAAGAGGTCAAACTGCCAGATGACACATCCCTAGCGGCAATTGTTCGTGATGGCCGCGTCTTTAATCCAAAGCCGCACGATACCTTTGCAGCTGGCGATGAAATTATCTTTGTAGCATCTAATGTTGCCGAGGCAACTTTAAAAGCCTGCTTTATTGCGTAGCATCTGGTTTAACACTTGGCACTGTTCTAATAATTAACCAAGTCCACCAAATTACTAGCAGGAATAACGGATATCCCAAAACAATACTTGCTACCCCAAGAGCATTTAATTGATCAGCCTTGTATAGCGGATACATAATTAAAAGGCGCAATACGAACATTCCAACCCAGACCCAGCCGGCCATTACATAAACTCTTTTACGAGCCGGAACTTTGCGCCATTCCATGTTCTCACCAATGATTGGTCCAATAATCAAACCTAAAATCGGCCAACCAACTAAATTGGCAATGGCATAAACAGCTGCATATGCACTGTTCTTAATAAACGACGGGATGTAGTAATCCTTAGCTTGGCCACCTTGTTTAGCAAACCAAGCACAGATTAAAACTCCAATTACTCCACTAATTGCATGTTGCAAAGTATCGCGTTTGATTAAACGCCAAACTGCTAGCACGGCACTTAGCGCTATTGCAGCATAGATAGCGCTTCGTAGATCTTTTTGAATATTAAAAACAATTAGGAAAAGAATTGAGGGTAGCCCATTATCAATTAAGCCGCGCTTACCACCCATTGCATTGAGGATCGCCTCTTTTTCGTGGCTCATGACCCCGTACTTCCAAATCCGCCGCCACCGCGTTGAGATTCTGGTAGAACTTCTACTTCAAAGAATCTGGCGCTTTCAAATTTCTGAAAGACTAATTGCGCAATGCGATCTCCGCGCTTGACTTCGAATGTCTCTTTAGCATCGGTATTTATTAAAATAATTTTAATTTCGCCGCGGTACCCAGAATCAATAGTTCCAGGGGAGTTAACTATTGAAATGCCATTCTTTGCAGCTAAACCACTTCGAGGATGAGCAAAACAAACAAAACCTTCAGGAAGCGCGATCGCAATTCCGATAGGAACAATTGCGCGCTGACCAGGTGCAATAGTGCAATCAATAGTTGAATAGACATCCATGCCTGCATCGCCAGCGCGTGCGTAATCTGGCAAGGGTAAACCCTTATCGATTCTTTGAATTTGAACAATCACGGGTTTACACCAAATTGTTTATCAGAGATATAACCTTCGGCGGCATTTTTAATAAAATGTTCTAAGCCAACCACGATGTATAAAGCGCTAGCTTTTAGCGCCAATTCGCCATCTGGGCCATTTAATCGTCCTTCGGCTTCAGTAAATACCTTTCGACGTTCTTGGCCAGTAATACGTGCATTTATATATAGCTTTGATCCAACTGGAATTGGCTTAATGAAATCAGTATCTAAGTGGGCAGTAACAGCTGGCACCTGTAATAGATACATTAACTTTCCGAGCGCTTCATCAAAGGCAAGTGATAACAATCCACCGTGAGCAAGCCCTGGCGCACCTTGATGCATATCAGTTACGGTAAATACACAAGTCGCAGTCAGTCCTTCCCCTGCGATTGATTTCATATGTAAACCAGTTGGATGATCAACTCCGCAACCAAAGCACATAGTTAAATGTGATGGAATCTCTTCTCCGGGTTTTGGAGCGTTTGGGTGACGTTCCGGCATCTCAATAGCCATGCCGCTAATTTACGCTACTTTTAACCCATGGCCACATACCGCGAGAGGCTAAATCCGCCACTATCTTGGATGAGCTTTATCTTCTTTATGTATTTTTCGATGGCTTTTGCAATTTGGGCTGCATTTGATTTTCTAGAGGCGCTAATTTTCCTGATCGTACTTAGCGCTACCCTTCCCTACCTTTGGATAAAGATGCGAATGGTGATTACTGTTGATACCGAACTTCGAATTGATCGGGCTCATATTGAGTTGAAGTACTTAAAAGAGCCACGCGAAATAGATGAAACTGAATATCGCAAATTACGTACTTTTAATTCAGATGCTCGCAGCTTCCATGCCACCAGACCTTGGTTAAAGCGCGGCGTACAAGTATTTGTAAATGATGAAAGAGATAAAACTAGTTACTGGTTGATCGGAAGTAATAACGCAGGCGAATTAGTTAAGCGCATTCGCGGCATACAGCCGTAGCGCCAGAGCCCTTTGCAATATTGGTTACGTGAGAAACCAAGAAGCAACGTGAGCAGGTAAATTCATCTTCCTGCTTTGGTACAACTTTTACAGATAACTCTTCGCCAGATAAATCTGCGCCAGGAAGTTCGAGGTTTTCGGCTTCCTCTTCTTCATCAATGTCGATCTTGCCGGATTGAACTTCGGCGCGCTTGGCTTTGAGTTCTTCTAAGGATTCCTCATGGAGTTCTTCATCCGTTTTTCGGGGTGTGTCGTAATCCGTTGCCATTTTGCACCGCCTCTCCGCGACCAGTGGGTCTTAACCCAAAACATTTCAGGAACGGGCGTAGGTTGCCCTATTTGCCCCGTTATTTCCACTAAACCACGCCGAATTGCGCTTTATTCCCTGCTTATAACCCCTTGAACACGCTTTGCAAGGCGATCATCAACTAAAGCTCTCAAATAAGTCCCATCAGGGCGATATTCCTCTTCTAAAACTTCGCCTCTTTCATGAATTTCATTTACTAAATCACCGCGGGTATATGGAATTACAGTATCAATTTCGAAATTTGGATGTGGCAAAGAATTTTCAATTGCACGTAATAAATTTTCTATACCAAATCCAGTTTTAGCGCTAAAGGCAAAAGCATTTGGTTCTTGGCGAAGTAGCGCCATTATCACCTCTGGTTTTGCTACATCTGCTTTATTGATGGCAATAATCTCTGGAATTTCACTACCGCCAATTTCAGAAATCACTTGCCGTACTGCGCGAATCTGTTCGAATGGATCTGGATGCGAACCATCGACTACATGCACAATCAAATCCGCACCAGTTACCTCTTCTAGCGTTGATTTAAATGCATCAACCAATTGGTGTGGCAAGTGGCGCACAAATCCCACGGTATCGGTCAAGGTATAAATTCGACCTTCAGTAGTTTCGGTGCGACGAGTAGTTGGATCCAATGTTGCAAAGAGCGCATTTTCAACCAATACCCCGGCATTTGTTAAACGATTTAAAAGCGATGATTTTCCAGCATTGGTATATCCAGCAATTGCTACTGATGGAATATTGTTTCTTTGACGTTCCTGGCGCTTGGTATCGCGCGCAATCTTCATCTCTGCAATTTCACGTCTTAACTTAGCTTGGCGATCACGGATACGACGGCGATCAGTTTCGATTTTAGTTTCGACAGGACCGCGACCACCAATACCAGCACCTCCTGCAGCGCGACCACCTACTTGGCGAGATAGTGATTCACCCCAACCACGAAGTCTTGGTAGCAAATAACTAATCTGCGCTAGTTCTACCTGTGCTTTACCTTCGCGACTTTTGGCATGCTGCGCAAAGATATCCAGAATTAATGCAACGCGATCAATTACTTTAACCTTTAACTTAACTTCTAATTTCTGTAATTGCGCTGGAGATAATTCACCATCACAGATGACAGTGTCTGCACCAGTCTGTACCACTAATTCGCGAAGTTCCGCGACTTTACCGCTACCTATGTAGGTTGCCGGATCTGGAGATTCGCGGCGCTGAATTACGCCCTCTAATACTTGCGCACCTGCAGTTTCTGAGAGCGCTTTAAGTTCATCTAATGAATTCTCCGCCATCTCTGCGGTGCCGGTAGTCCAAACGCCCACTAAAACTACGCGCTCTAGTTGTAGTTCGCGATATTCAGCATCAGAGATATCTTGTAGCTGAGTTGAGAAACCCGCTACGCGACGAAGCGCAGAACGTTCTGCAACTTGGTCAGGGGTATTGATTAAATCTTCGGCTTCATCAAATTCTGAAGCAGCGCGAGCCGAAGCTCTTAATAACTCTTCGAAATCTTTATCGCTCAAGAAACTCTTCTATTTTGACATCTTTAACAATCACCGCAGGGCCTGTCAAAATTCCATTGCTGTGAGCATCTATCTCTACATATAAACGCCCACCAGGAGGATTAACTTCCCATTTAGTTGGCAAATTTTCGCGGGCATGTTTTGCAGCTGCCATCGCAACTGCCACTACCCCAGTGCCGCAGCTCTGAGTTTCGCCACTTCCGCGTTCGTGCACGCGCATCTTTACAACATGATCACCAATTATTTGAACAAATTCAACATTTACACCCTCTGGATAAAGTTCTTTTGGACGCACTACCGGTGGATGTTTTAAAGAACCAACTTGCTCTAAATCTTCTACGAAAACAACCGCATGTGGATTACCAACGCTGATGTGATAGCCCTTCCAGAGACCAGTATCTGTTCCGGCAGTTACATCATCGCCCTCATCAGTTACTTGCCCCATGTTTACGGTGATATCGCCATCTTCTGGCACCTTTAAATGTTTAACGCCATCACGCGTATCAATAGGAAAAATTCCTGGCTTCTCTAAACCCTTTTCGATCAAGAATTTAGCCATCACACGAATTCCATTGCCACACATCTCTGCAAGAGATCCATCAGCGTTGCGATAATCCATAAACCATTTATCGTTTCGCTTGACGATACGAATCAAGCCATCTGCGCCAATGCCTTGTTCGCGATTACAGATTCGCGCTGTTTCGGCAGATGAGATTGATAAATCTCCGTGTGGGTCATA
>JALRDT010000069.1 GCA_023262125.1 Candidatus Nanopelagicaceae bacterium
CAACTAGTTACGGGTCCTATAGAAATTGTGGGTCGATTAGTAGATGCATCCAACGCCTCACTTTTTTGTAAAGTTGGTAACGTCAATGCAATCTACAAACCAATTGCAGGTGAAAGACCATTATGGGATTTTCCAGATGGAAATCTTGCGTGGCGTGAGGTTGCTGCTTACCAGATGAGCGAAGCATTAAAACTTAAATGTGTGCCACCAACTATTCTCAGAGAAGGGCCTTTCGGAGAAGGTTCGTTACAACTTTGGATTGATGATTGCGAAGAAGTAGGTGGGCGGTACTTAGAAAAAAGTGAAGAATTACGCAAAATAGCCCTGCTTGATGCAGTGATAAATAATACTGATAGAAAAATCGGTCATCTACTTTATAAAGAGGGTCAGATTTTTGGTTGTGACCATGGTGTAACTTTCCACCAAGACTACAAATTACGAACTGTGCTTTGGCAATTTGCTGATTTATCACTTACTGAATCGGAGCGAACTTCACTTGAGAAATTGGACATTGATCTATCCAATTTACTTACTGAAAATGAAATAGAAGCTACTCAATTGAGAGTTGCAAAGCTCTTGCAAGAAAATCGCTTTCCGCTACCACCTACTGATTGGCCAGCCATTCCATGGCCACCTTTTTAGAGTAATAAAGTAGATAATTAAGTTAGGATTTCCCAATGAAAAGCTGGCCAACGACACCAATTCCTGCTGTTGTTAAGGCAACTAAACCGCTATTTATTCACTCTACCGAACAGCAAGGTTTGGTAGAAATTCCCATCAAGAATAGATACCAGATGTATGTTTGTGGAATTACTCCATATGATGCTACCCATCTAGGGCATGCGGCGACTTATTTAACATTTGATTTAATACATCGATATTGGTTGGCGCAAGGTGCATCAGTAAATTTCATCCAAAACATTACTGATATAGATGATCCCTTACTTGAAAGGGCCAATCGAGACGGAGTTGATTGGAAAGATTTAGCTCATTCTCAGATCGAACTTTTCCGTTCAGATATGGAATTACTACGTATTTTGCCTCCAGCACATTACGAAGGAGCCGTAGATGCTATTCCCGATGTGGTGAAAGCGATCAGCTTATTAGATGAAAAAAGCGCTGTTTATGATATTGAATCGGATAAATATTTTGCGGTGCAATGCGATCCTGATTTTGGCAATGAATCACACCTTTCACGTCAAGAGATGCTCTCAATTTTTGCCGAACGAGGCGGAGATCCACAACGAAAGGGCAAAAGGGATCCACTCGATGCCCTTTTATGGTTGTCGCATCGAGATGGCGAACCTTATTGGGAATCGATATATGGCAACGGGCGACCAGGCTGGCATATTGAATGTGCAGCAATTGCACTCAAATTTGCCGAACCTTCCGAGGATTTCGTAATTGATATTCAAGGCGGAGGAAAGGATTTGATTTTCCCTCACCATGAAATGTCAGCTTCTCAAATTAAAGTTTTAACCGGAAAGAACTTCGCTAGAGCCTATGTGCATGCGGCCCTTATCGGTCTTGATGGCGAAAAGATGAGTAAATCAAAAGGAAATTTAATCTTTGTTTCCAAATTAATTGAGGCTGGTGTGCAGCCAATGGCAATACGTTGGGCTTTACTTAAACGGCCGTACGGTGAGGAATATATGTGGCAGCGAAATGAAACTACTATTGCTCAAGTCGAATTAGACGCATTAACAAATAGATTACAAGGTTTAAGCATCCCTCCAACAGATGAACTAATTGCCAGAATCTATGATTTGTTATCAAATAATTTAAGGAGCGCTGAGGCTATTGCTGCAATTAATAATTGGGTAGCAAGTGGCGGTAGTGGAGGAGATGCAAAGGCCTTACGTAATGTAATTGATGCGTTATTGGGAATCATCCTGCCTGCGTAAAAAACGTTCCAATTCTTTAGCTATTTCATCTCCTGTAGTTTCTTCAAAATCAGTGTCGTCTTTGTCTGCCTCTAGTTGTTTTACGTATTCACTGATTTCAGCATCTTCCTCTGCTAATTGTGAAACTGCTATCTCCCAAGCTTTCGCAGCTTCAGTTAAATCTCCAGATGGAATTGTGATTTCAAAAAAATCAGCAAGTTCATCAATTAGAGCAAGAGTAGCTTTTGGTGAGGGAGCGGCCGATGCATAATGAGGTAACGCAGCCCACAATGAGAAAGCGTCCATTTCTCTGCGCTTACAGAAATCTTGAATAACACCGAGTATTCCAGTTGGCCCCTCATAGCGGCTTACTTCAAATCCAATACGTTTAGCAAGATCAGGATTGGAGCTAGTCCCCGTGACAGTTATTGGTCGAGTGTGAGGAGTATCAGCCAGCAAAGCTCCAAGGCTTACAACCAAATCAACTTCCAAATCATCTAAAAGATCTAGCAATTCATTTGTGAAAGATTGCCATTTGAAAGAAGGTTCTGGTCCAATAATTAGAATGAAATCAAAATCTAAATGTGGAGTGTTCAATGCATAGACAACAGTTTTCGGCCATTTTAATTGTCGAATTTGTGAGTTATCTATAAATACCATTGGCCTAATCTGTTGGAAATCATAGAATTCTTCTGAATCAAACTCGGCAATGACATTCTCTTGATTTCCCCAAGAATTTAGTAAATGAGTAATAGCGCCAGAGGCAGCTTCGCCAGCATCATTCCAGCCATTAAATGCAAGAACTGCAACTGGATTACGAAGATGAGGAATCTCGTGAATCTGCATGAGAACACCTTACGGTAACCTTTGACACATGGCGAGCCAATTCTTTGAATCAGTTTTATTTGATATGGATGGCTTAACTATCAACTCCGAACCTGAATGGTTAGAAGCTGAAAGAGAAGTAACAGCTTCCTTTGGGTACACATGGACCAAAGAAGATCAGGCCCATTGCCTTGGTGGTCCTTTGCATAAGGTTGGCGAATATATGTCGAAGGTTACGAACAGTTCAGAGCCAGGAGATTATTTCCACAAGAAACTTGTAGATTTAATGACAGAGAAAATTACGATTAGTGCTTCATTTATGCCTGGTGCGAGAGAATTAATTAGAAATCTGCATTTTGCTGGAGTTCCTATGGCTCTTGTTTCAGCTAGTCCAAGAGCTCTCGTTGATGCGGCATTAAGCCATGTAAAACCAATACCATTCAAGGCAACTATTTCGTCAGACGATGTTCTTAATACTAAACCAGATCCTGAAGGATATTTAAAAGCAGCACGAATGCTCGATGTGGATATTCGAAATTCATTAATTCTAGAAGATTCCGCAACGGGTGTAGCCGCGGCGAGAGCTAGCGGTGCTCGCGTTATTGCAGTTCCACATTTAGTTGAAATCGAGGCCGACCATCAGACGAAAGTTATAAATTCCTTGGAGGAACTTTCAGTCGATCTTTTACGAGAATGGTTTATTAATTGGTAAATGCAGGACAAATACTTTTAAAGCTACACCAGTCACATAAGCGACTTTTCTGAGTTGGCCAGTAATCTTCTTTGATTGATATTTTGATATCACTTCCGGTCTGCAGAGCTTTCTTCTCAGCGATCAGCAAATCATTTTCAGTTGGGTTACTCCTAATTATTTGTTGGTCACCTAAATAAAGAAGTTGCAATAACTTTGGGATTACACCATATTTTCGAAACCAGAGGAGTCCATAAAATCGAAGTTGAAAAAGAGCTTTCTCCTCATAACCTGCCTTAGGAGCCTTACCAGTTTTGTAATCAACAATTCTAACTTCACCGGTTGGAGCAACATCAATTCGGTCTACAAAGCCATGCAGTAATAATTGATCAATTTCAGGAAGTTCGAGATGTTCCTCGATGTGAGTTGGCTGAAAACTCTGTGGGTTTTCCAATTGGAAATAAGAAGCTAATAAAGCATTAACTCGATCAAGCCATTCTTTATCATCTGATACTGCACTGGCCAATAAATTATCTGCTTCCTTTTGTACTTGCCAATAATGCGGAGCTCTTAATACCGCATTTTCCAAAGTACGTTCGGAGGCAGGCATAGCCATCAGCTCTTCTAGAATTGTGTGAACCAATGTGCCACGCGCCGCATCTAATGAAATGGGCTCTGGAAGTTTCTGAATAACGCGATAGTTGTATAGCTGTGGGCATTGCTGATATTCGCTAATTCTGCTTGGAGAAAGTCTAATCACATCCATAATTGGCTGTAATTTATCTTAGAGGGAAGACACCTTAGGATAGGCGCGTGGCTAAAAAGAGCGGGTTTTTCTCAAGCGGTGATCGAATTCAATTGACTGATAATAAGGGTCGTCAATATTCGTTCAATATCACTCCTGGAAAAGAATTTCACACGCATCAAGGTTTTATTAAACATGATGATCTAATAGGAATGCCTGAAGGTAGTGTTGTGAGTATCAATTCGACAACTGGAGTTGCCCAGAAGTTTATGGCCTTTAAACCTTTACTAACTGACTATGTATTAACTATGCCTAGAAGCGCGACAATTGTTTATCCTAAAGATTCAGCGTTAATTGTTGGTTTTGCAGATATTTTTCCAGGTGCAAAAGTACTTGAAGCTGGAGTTGGATCTGGTGCTTTAACGCTTTCTTTATTAAGAGCGGTTGGTCCAGATGGACTCGTGCACTCAGTAGAACGTAGAGATGAATTTGCTGCGAATGCATCATCAAATGTCGAACATTATTTCGCTGGGATTCCTGAAAATTGGAAACTTACTATTGGTAGTTTAGAAGAACAAGAATTAACCGAGCAATACGATCGCGTAATTCTAGATATGTTGATGCCCTGGGAATGTGTTGACATAGCGGCAAAGGTTTTAGTTCCGGGAGGGGTGTATATGGCGTATGTAGCTACAACTACACAACTTTCAAATGTAGCTGAAACTCTTAGAAAAGATGGACGTTTTACCGAACCAGAAAGTTTCGAATCCCTAGTAAGACCATGGCACCATGACGGACTAGCCGTTAGACCCGAGCATAGAATGATTGGGCATACCGGTTTTCTAATCTTTGCTCGCCGAATTGCTCCTGGGACTGAATTATTACCTCGCCGACGTCGGCCATCGAAAGGTGCATATGGCATCGGAGAAGAATGAGCGTTTAGTTAATTTAACCATTTGCTTGTTAGCTACAAAGAAATTTCTAACTAAAACACAAATATTCAAGGCGGTGGCGGGGTACGACGGTAGCGCCGAGGCATCGGATCGTATGTTTGAACGCGATAAAGAAGAGCTACGTTCACTCGGAATTCAAATTGAGATGCGGAGCATCGATCCGCTATTCGAAGATGAAATCGGTTATCGAATCCTGCCAGAAAGATACAAATTCGATCTTGGCCCGCTAAGCGCTGAAGAAATTACATTGTTGGCGGTTGCTTCACAAGCATGGAAGGAGAGTGCACTTAAAGATGTCGCACTTTCGACTTCCTTAAGATTGCAATCCCTAGGAATTAACTCAGATTTTTCTGAATTGCCTATTGCGCCCACTGTTTCCCATCTACCTGAGATAGTTCCTGCAATTTTGGAAGCTATAGAATCAACTAAGGTCATAGAAATTCAGTACCGCAACCAGGAAGACCAAGTCGAAACCAAGAAAATTGCCCCTTTGGGCCTCTATTCTCGTAACTCACGTTGGTATTTATACGCTAATGACATCTCAAAGAACGAACATCGAAGTTATCGAATAGATAGATTTGCTGGAGAAATCAAGCGAACTAACAAGGCCTTCGAACGCGAGAGTTTTGCTTTTCCAGACACCTACTTTCCAACTTTAGATGCGGTTATCAAAATACGTAGAGATTTTGCACCATCACTAATGGCAAAATCAAAGATTATTGACGCTGAAGCTGATTGGATCACCTGCCAAATTCAATTTGATTCTCTCAATGTTGCGGTGGCTGAAATACTCAGAGATTCGCCTAATGTTTTTGTGATGCAGCCAATCAATCTAGTTTCAGAAGTAACTAAAGCTCTCAGTAATTTGGCGGCAATTCATGGCTAATTCAAGGCTTGCGCGATTATTCGATTTGGTACCTTTTATCGTTAAACATCAAGGTATACCAATTGCGCAACTTGCCGAGAAATTCCAGATTTCAGTTGAGCAACTTGAGAAGGATCTCTGGTTACTTTATATGTGTGGTCTGCCAGGACAGACACCGCTAGAACTTATGGAGTTTCAATTTGAAGATGGTTATGTTTCAGTTCGCAATGCGGATGAGTTGAAATCTCCTCGATCACTTACCCAAATTGAATTGGCAAGTTTAGTTATCGGCCTTGAAATATTAATCTCTCAAGGAATTGCAGGCGCGGAATCGCTTAAAAATAAACTGACTTCTAAATTGGGCACTGAGATCTCATACCAGCCGGCGAGGTCGGATCTTTACTTATCGGAAATTTCTCAGGCAATTCAACAAAATAGAGTGCTCTCTATCGTCTATAACGGTAAATCTCGGGAGGTAATTCCATTTGAAACTTACACAGAAGAGCGAAGTAGCTATCTAAGAGCATTTTGCAAAAATGCTCAGGATCGTCGAACATTTAAAATATCAAGAATCGAAAGTTTAGCAATCACCGAAAATCATGAATTGGCACCGAATCTGGTTCCATCAAATGAAACTCCCAAATCCACAAAAATTTCTACCCATCGGGAGAAGCGGTTGGTCAGGGAGATACTTGGCAATAGTGAGCAAGTCGACTATTACTCTGGTGAGTGGCTAATTTCTGAAACAATGGCATTGGCCGGGGCAGTAGAGCTTCAGGATCCACATCTACGCGCTCAAATTTTGACTCGCATAAAGGCTAGCCAATCTCTATATCTCGAGTAATCTATAGCCATGTTTTTACGCGAACCTACACATATTCTTTTATTGGTATTAGTTCTGGTAATTTTATTCGGAGCTAAGCGTTTGCCTGATTCCGCTAAATCAGTTGCCAAGTCTCTTCGTATCTTCAAGTCCGAAATGAAAGAGGGCAAAGAGGATAATAAGAAGGACAACACACCAGACAACTAAATCGTGGCTAGCACATCAAGTGGCACTATGCCGCTACTTCAGCATCTAGCCGAATTTAGAGAACGAGTTTTTAAATCTTCCGTAATTATCGGTCTGGGTTTCATCGCTAACTGGTTTATCTATAACCCAATAGTTCAAAAGTTGGCTGAACCGGTATGTAATCTTGAATTGGCACAAAGAACTAATTCAGAACAATGTGGAGCGCTGTATATAAACGGTGTTCTTGGACCGATAAATTTGCAGATTAAAGTTTCTTTAATTGCAGGTTTAATTGTCACGGCACCTCTATGGATATACCAACTATGGGCATTCGTTTCACCGGGATTGCACAAACATGAAAAGAAACGTGCATTCTTATTTCTAACAGCTGCGACTCCTTTCTTTGCAGGTGGTGTCACGCTTGGATATTTGATTCTTCCGGTAGCAATCCGTGTTCTCTTTGGGTTCACACCAAGCGAACTGCAAAACTTGATAAATTTCGGAGATTATTTAGATTTTGTACTTCGTGTGATTCTGCTCTTTGGTCTGGCTTTTGAACTTCCGGTTTTTCTAGTAACCCTAAACCTCTTGGGTGCAGTATCTGGTAAAGCAATCCTCAAACCATGGCGAATGTGGGTCTTTGGAATAACTTTCTTTATTGCAGCATTTACACCTTCAGCTGATCCATTGACCATGTTGCTACTTGCAGTGCCGCTCTATATTTTCTACTTTGCAGCAGGTGGTATCGCTTTGCTTAATGATCGGCGCCGTAATGTGGCTATTAGCGATTAACCCAACCAGTGGTCGCGGCAACGGAGCAAAGGTAGGGCAACAAGTTTCAAATTTCCTTACTGAGAGGAAGATTGAATACAAAGTTATTACTGGCGCAAATGCGATTTCGTTACAAGAGAACTTACGAAAAGCCGCTTCATCAGCTACAGGACTAATCGCAGTTGGCGGTGATGGGTTATTACATATGGCGATTCAAATTGCCACCATTAGTAATCTTCCATTAGCAACCGTTCCAGCAGGTACTGGAAATGATTTTGTTCGTACACTTGGTTGGAATCCAGATAAGCCTTTAGAACCATTGTGGGCCGCTTTAAATCAGGAACCGCTTTCGATTGATTTGGGCAATATTGATGGTGAATATTTTGGTGCAATTGCATCTACTGGTTTTGATTCGTTGGTAAATGAACGAGCTAACGCTATGAGATGGCCAAAAGGTCCAGCTAAATATAACGTCGCAATGGC
>JALRDT010000094.1 GCA_023262125.1 Candidatus Nanopelagicaceae bacterium
ATCAATAATCGGAAAGAAGGTGCCGATTGCCTTTGCTCTAGATGGCTTTCCAATTTATGGTGAGACAGAACTGGACGGCAAAATAGCTACCAAACTTGATGAGTTTAATGGCCATTTTGATGCAAAGAAGAATTATCACTACCACGGCACAAAAACTTATCCCTATATAAATGGTGGATTCAAAGGAATGGTTCAAGAAATTGATGGCCAGGTCTCTCCACAGGCAGCGACAAAAGCTTTTCGTCCAGCGGGTACACCATTAAAGGGCGCATCCATAGTTAGCTGCGAACGAATAGGTTTAAACGATTTTGACTTTATTTATCAATTAAATGGTCAGCAATATCAAATCAAATATAACGCAACTATTAATGAAGTAAGCATGAACTTTATTTCACCAGATGGAAGTGTGCGAACAGAAAAGTACCTTAGAAAATGAGTAAATCAAGAGCGCTTATTAATATTCTGATTTCAAGAAGAAATTTAATTCAAATCAGTATGCTTTCACTCTTTGGCATAGCTTCCAGTGAAGCAGCTACATTGAGTGTTAAAGCTTCATTGAGTGGAACCCCAGGTGCCAACGGAGCCAGAATCTCGGTGCTATCAAATCAATCAGTAAAAGTTTATATTGAATATGGCTTTTCAAAAGGTAAATACATCTACAAAACAGTCACAGCTACAACCAAAGCCAATGTTCCAACTTTGTTAAACCTGGAAAAGTTGACGCCTAAAACCAAGATCTATTATCGATTACGATATGCATTGAATAGCACTGGAACATTCTTAGCTAAGCCTGAAGCGAGCTTTCTAACCACATTAGCTTCAGATAATTCAACTTTTGCAGTTCAAGCAGATCCACATATGGATGAAAACTCTGATGGGACTGTATATACAAAGACACTCGAACAGATAGTTGCGGCAAGCCCTGCTTTCCTTATGGACTTGGGCGATATCTTTATGGTTGATAAATTGCAGAGCAAAACCGAAGCAAATATCAGGGCAAGATTTGAATTAATGCTTGGGTATTACAAAAAACTCGGCAATGTCCCATTGAAAATCTGCCTTGGCAATCATGACGGAGAACTTGGTTATAGCCAATTTAATACTAAAAAATATCGTAAAGAATATTTTCCAGAGCAAACTGGAGATTTAGCATATTACTCTTTCGAAGGCCCTGATCAATTACATATAGTTTTAGATCCATTTACTTATACAACGACCAACCCTAAAGACGATGGATGGCAGTGGACTTTAGGCAAAACGCAGTATGACTGGCTAGTCAGCACGCTTACCAATTCCAAGGCATCCCATAAATTTATTTACATTCACCACCTATTAGTCGGTAATGCACAATCACGAGGTGGAGTTGAAATTGCGATGCGAAATGAGTGGGGTGGCAATAACAACGATGGAACTTATGGTTTTGAAAGTAATCGTCCGGGATGGGGTAAACCTATACATCAGTTATTAAAAGAGAATAATGTTGCGATAGTTTTTAAGGGCCACGACCATTTATATGTAAAGCAAGAGCTAGATGGAATTATTTATCAAACCGTGCCGCAGCCATCACATCCGGGCGATAAGTTGAATGTAAGTCAATATGGTTATAACTCTGGCAAAGGTGTCGGTGGATCTGGATTTATAAAGGTTCGTACAAGTGGCAAAACAGCTTTTGTGGACTTCGTTAAATTCGATGGAAGCATCGGAGATAGCTATTCGAAAGTCGCACCTTGAAAATACTTAAAGCACTATTGATTGCATGCATGATTCTTCCGGCCATGCCAGCTAATGCAGTCACGGCAAAAAGCATCTCTTTTACCGCCGAAGTTTGGGCAGATAATTGGTTTGCTCTTTATGTCAACGGCAAAAAAGTTGGCGAAGATTCAGTCCCTATAACAACTCAAAAATCGTTCAACAGTGAGACTATTAAATTCACAGCCACTTACCCTTTGACTTTGGGTGTGATTGCCAAGGATTACATCCAATCTCCATCAGGCCTTGAATATCTGGGCACGCCTAATCAACAAATAGGAGATGGTGGGATCATCCTGCAGATTAGAGAAACAATCTCGAAAAAATTAGTCGCAGTTACCGATGGTTCATGGAAAGTCTTAGTACAAAATATTGCGCCACTAAATCCTGATTGTGAAAAATCGAGTGCGCCAGATTCAGATTGCAAATTCAAGTTAAATCCTGTCCCCACCACGTGGGCCAGCCCTATATTTAAAGATGCGGCTTGGGGAAGTGCAACTGTATACACAGCCACAGAAGTCAGTCCTAAAGATGGCTATTCGAAAATTTTGTGGTCTACAGCTGCGAAATTCATTTGGGGCAATGATTTGAAATTAGATAATACGATTTATCTTAGAAAGAAAATTACTTCATCAAATGTGGTGTCGACTTCCAGTCAATTAACATTAAATCTGCCCGGAACCGATAACGGCAATCTGAAAATTGACCAAACTTGCGATGGCAAGTCACTTTCTCCTGCGATTTCATGGGGTAATGTTCCAGCAGCAGCCAAAAGTTTGATTTTGATTATGGATACTATTCCTGGCCCATTACGACCAGGTGAAACAGAATCTGGAAATCATTTTTACATTACACAATTTAATTTATCTCCAAAAATTAATGGATTTGCAGAAGGAGAAATCACTCCATATTCGCCGCCATGTTCTCAAGGACCTGGCGTAAAAGAATATAGATTTTTTATCTATGTATTAGATAAAACATTGCCAACTTCGATTAAATATACGGGAACCCAATTGGCTGAAATTGGTGAACGAGAATCGATAGCAAAGGCTATGCGTACTTATACATATGCTCGAAAGGCCTGATTCCCGCTTGAAAATAGCTCAATTAGGTTTATTTCACTCCCTAATTTAGAATTTAGCCCTCGAAAGAGGTTCAAAGCGAGGAAATCGCGTTACGTGTCCAAGACCGTAGCCACTCGTGATCAAAGTAAAAGGAGTGCCAAATGGCGCTAACACCAGAAGTAAAGAAGTCAATCGTTGCGCAGTACGGCAACTCCGCAACAGATACCGGTAGCCCAGAGGCTCAGGTCGCGCTACTTTCAAAGCGCATTGATGATCTAACCGAGCACCTAAAGACAAACAAGCATGATCACCACAACCGTCGTGGATTACTTCTGCTTGTAGGTCAGCGTCGTCGTATTTTGCAGTACCTTGCAAAGACCGACATCAATCGCTACCGCGCAATTATTGAAAAACTCGGCATCCGCCGTTAATTAGAAAAAACCTACGGGGACGTTTTAATGGTCTCCGGTAGTGGTTTACGAATATGAGTTCGTGAACTTCGATCGTAGATACATTTTTAATGTCGCCCGTGGGTCGTATAGAAATGGAGCGACCTATGGAAGGTCAAGACGTTAAGCATGCCGTTGCAGTTATAGACAACGGAAAATTCGGAAAGCGCGAGATTCGTTTCGAAACTGGCCGCCTAGCAAAGCAGGCAGCTGGTT
>JALRDT010000011.1 GCA_023262125.1 Candidatus Nanopelagicaceae bacterium
GCCTTCTTACGGCGCTTTGGTGCAGCCTTCTTAGCTGCTGCCTTCTTACGTGCTGCCACGTATTTCTCCTATCGAACTGAACCGGATCCGTCTACCAGTTCTTTCAAGGAGAAGTCTTACAGGTAAATGCAAATAGCACAAACATTTTGTGATTATTTAAAGAGCGCGTGTCGCAGATTTATTTTTTGAAATTTTTATGTATTTCCGTATTTTTTGCAAAAATTCCAAAATTTTTTGCGAAATTTCCGAAACTGGCAATCAATTTTCCAAATTTTTCCGTTTCTCGCGTTCTGAAATCGCAAATTCATTGGTTTCGACGTCATATTTGCGAAAAGTTGGCAGCAAAATCGCCAAAATCGCGACGAAAATGACGCACATAAAGCCGCCAGAAGTTACCGAAACCGATAAAGAGGTAGCAGAGGCGACCATCGCTGCTCTAATTTGCCCAGTTAATGGTCCAATCGAATAGGAGAGCATTTCAATTCCGGCCAACCTACCGCGCAGTTCGTCAGGGATTGTTTGGTTCCAAATTGCTGATCTAAACAATCCGCTGATCATGTCGGATGCACCTGCTGCTGCAAGGAAGAAGAGAACTAGCCAGATTGATTGGGTGAGGCCACTTAGCGCAATTGCCCCACCCCATCCAATCGCGGCCCAGATTATTGCTCGACCATGCCATCGGTAGTTTCCGACCCAACCCGATGTCAATGTAACTAACAAAGAGCCAACTGTCCCAGCGGCATAGAAGAGGCCAAGCGACCAATTTGCATCTAGTTGTTCGGCCCAAAATGGAAAGAGCGCATTTGGCATTGCAAAGAACATTGCAGCTAAATCAATTAAGTAAGTTCCGAGCAAATCTTTTCTACTAAGTGCATATCTAAGCCCTTCAAAAAGGGCGGAAATGGCTGGTTTTTGAAGTGTTTCATCAATATCAATTGGTGGCACATTTCTAACTCTTAATAAAAATATTAAAGAAATTAAATACGTTGCTCCATCTATTAAATAGCTAAGAGCAATTGGATTACTTGCAAGAAGTAGCCCACCAATAGTCGGGCCAAGAATTACACCAAGCTGCCAACGTAAACTCATCAGTGCATTTGCTGCAGGTAAATCATCATGGCTTACCAACCGGGGCAAAATCGCATTGGCACTAGGTCGCTGGATTCCGTCCACTGCTGAAAAGAGCGCTGCCATAATGAAAATAGCGAGCACGCTAGGAGATGGCGCCAATGAGTTAAGAAAGAGCGCCAGGACAATAAAGAGCGCTGCCAATTCAGAGAAGAGAATTAACTTCTTTCGGTCATATCTATCTGCCAAAACTCCGCCGTAAAGCCCAAAGAGGATCAAGGGGATTAGCTCGGCAGCCCCGATTGCACCCACCGCTAGATAGGAGTTGGTTAGCTCTTTGATTTGAAAGGGTAGCGCGACCATTGTGATCATCGATCCGAAGAAGGAGATAAAGCCCGATAGCCAAAGCCTGCGAAAGTCGGGGTACTTCTTTAGGGGCGATAGATCTATCGCGTATTTACGCATGTAGCGATATTACTTAAAGCTTTCGCCATCAGATGGGAATGCACCACTTGCTACATCTTCAGCAAATTCTTTGGCACCATTTAAGAGTTCACTTCTGAGATTTCGATATGCACGGGCCAGCTTCGGTGGGTTTTTCGTCAATCCAAATGCATCGCTCCAGACCAAGACTTGAGCATCAGTTCCATTTCCGGCACCAATTCCGATAGTAGGAATAGCTAATTCTTTAGTTATTTGAATAGCTAAATCAGATGGAACCATCTCAAGCACAATTGCAAAAGCTCCTGCTGACTCGATTGCCTTTGCCGCTGCGATTAAAGCTTCTGGATTTTCGCGACCTTGTACTCGAAAGCCACCTAATTGGTGGACGCTTTGAGGAGTAAGTCCGATATGGCCCATAACTGGAATCCCGCTACTTACTAACTTCTTGATCTGCTCTACGTGTGCGCCTTCGAGTTTTACCGCATGCGCACCTGCCTCTTTAAAGAATCTAATTGAGGTTGCGAGCGCTAATTCAGGGTTTGCTTCATAAGAGCCAAATGGCAGATCTGCCACAACTAGCGCCTGATTAACAGATCTAGATACAGCGCGAGTTAGGGGGATTAGCTCATCAATAGTTACAGGGATTGTGTTCTTCTCGCCAAGAAAGTTATTGCCAGCAGAGTCGCCAACTAAGAGCACAGGGATGCCAGCTTCGTCGAAAATTTCTGCCGTCATCTGCTCATAAGAGGTGAGCATTGCCCATTTTTGGCCGCGCTTTTTAAGGTCGGCTAAATCTTTTATCGTTGTCATAATCGCCTTTTTGCCTAGATGCAATCGGGTTGTCACCTGGCCTGGAAGTAAGGGTACTCTTGAATTATGAGCATCGGCAATCAAGCTGGCAATTTGCGAATCGCGCTCGCGCAGGTCAATCCGACTGTAGGCGACATTGAGGGCAATGCCGACTTGATTGCAACTCAGGCAGCGCTTGCTCATAAAGCTGGCGCCCAATTGTTGGTCTTTCCAGAGATGGTTTTAACTGGATACCCAGTAGAGGATTTAGCGCTACGCCAATCATTTAGAAATGCCAGTCGAATCGCAATATCTGAGTTAGCCAAACGAGTAGCAAATAGCGGCTTTGGCAATTTAGTTATGGTGGTCGGATACCTAGATCAGATAGATGGCGCTACCGACAAATTAGGGCAACCAGTAGGGGCGCCTCAGAATGCAATTGCAGTGATTCATAATGGTGAAATCAAAGCGCGCTATATAAAGCACCACCTTCCCAACTATGGCGTTTTCGATGAATTTCGAAATTTTGTTCCTGGTGAAAAATCAGTTGTAGTTAGAGTAAATGGAATTGATATAGGCCTTGCCATCTGCGAAGACATTTGGCAGAACCGTGGCCCTGTAGCGGAATTGGCAGAGCGCAAAGTTGGGTTGGTAGTTGTCCCTAATGGCTCTCCATACGAACGCAATAAAGATGATGTTCGTTTATCACTAGTCCAAAACCGCGCTCGCGGCTTTGACGCTGCTCTTTGCTACGTAAATATGACCGGTGGACAAGATGATTTGGTTTTCGACGGAGATTCAATTCTGGTCGATAAATCAGGTGAAGTATTGATGCGAACCAAACAGTTCGAAGATCAACTTGCGATTCACGATTTAACTCTGCCAATTGCAACTTCTAATCCAGATGTCGTAATCACAAATGAGAATCTGCCAGTTGAAGGCAAGATGTTAGGCGGTATTGCACCGCGAAAAGATGATTTAGCTGAGATTTGGGAAGCTCTTAAAGCGGGACTTAGAGATTATGTAAATAAGAATGGTTTTAAATCAGTCGTCCTTGGATTATCCGGAGGTATCGATTCGGCTTTGGTGGCATCGATTGCAGTTGATGCGCTTGGACCTGAAAATGTTTATGGAGTAGGGCTACCAAGTAAGTATTCATCTGATCATTCAATCTCTGATGCCGAAGATCTTGCCAAAAGAACTGGTCTTAATTGGCGCATTGTCCCAATCGAACCAATGGTTAATGAATTTGTAAGCAATTTGGGCCTTACCGGGTTAGCTGAAGAGAATGTTCAAGCGCGCGTACGTGGAACAACCTTGATGGGAATTTCAAACCAAGAGGGACACTTGGTACTTGCAACTGGCAATAAATCTGAGCTGGCAGTTGGCTATTCGACAATGTATGGCGATGCAGTTGGTGGTTTTGCGCCAATAAAAGATATTTATAAGACTCAAGTCTGGCAGCTTGCTCGTTGGCGAAATGAACTAGCAATTTATTTTGACCAAATTCCACCGATACCAGTTAATTCAATTGAAAAAGAACCATCTGCAGAACTTCGTCCAGATCAGAAAGATACTGATTCGCTTCCAGATTACTTACTTTTGGATCAGCTCTTGGTTAGATATGTAGATGGAGATGAAGGCGCTGCATCTTTAATCGCTGGTGGTTTCAAACAGGATCTTGTAAATCGGGTCATTACTTTGGTCGATCGCGCAGAATACAAACGTCGCCAATATCCGCCTGGTACAAAGATTTCAGCTCGCGCCTTTGGTAAGGACCGCCGTTTGCCAGTAACTTCACGCTGGAAAGAGCGTTAAAAAGCTAACTAATTTAACTATTTAACTTATCTGAAACATAGATTTTCTAGGCTATGAGCATGACTAATAGTCCGATTGAACGCCAAGTGGAGTTTGTGATGCGCACTGTTGAAGAGCGCAATATCCGCTTTGTACGTCTCTGGTTTACCGACGTTCTTGGCTTCTTAAAATCTGTAGCGATTTCACCTGCCGAATTAGAAGCGGCATTTGAAGAGGGAATCGGTTTTGATGGCTCTTCAATCGAAGGATATGCCCGTCAAACTGAATCAGATATGTTGGCAAAACCGGATCCAAATACATTTTCAATTCTGCCTTGGCGTACCGAAGCTCCAGGAGCTGCACGTATGTTCTGCGACATTGTGATGCCAGATGGTTCTCCAAGTCCATCAGATCCTCGACAAGTTCTCCGTCGCACACTTTCAAAAGTTTCGGAACTTGGATTTACTGCATATGTACATCCAGAGATTGAATTTTTCTTATTTAAAGAACCACCAACTCCTGGAAAGAAACCAGAGCCAGTTGATTATGCAGGCTACTTCGATCACACCCCAAACATGATTGGCCACGATTTCCGTCGTGCTGCAATCACGATGTTAGAAGCGATGGGTGTTTCTGTTGAATTTAGTCATCACGAAGGCGCGCCAGGTCAACAGGAAATTGATCTGCGATATGCAGATGCACTTTCTACTGCAGATAACATCATGACTTTCCGCCATGTAGTTAAAGAAGTGGCGCTAGAGCAAGGTTTTTATGCATCATTTATGCCAAAGCCTTTTACAGAATTTCCAGGTTCAGCGATGCATACTCACGTATCATTATTTAAAGATGACACAAATGCTTTTTATGATGGCGGAATGCCTTACAACCTTTCCAAAGTTGGACGTTCATTTGTAGCTGGAATCTTGCAACACACTCCAGAAATCACTGCAGTTACCAATCAATGGGTTAATTCTTATAAGCGTTTACATGGCGGTGGAGAAGCTCCGAATCTAATCAACTGGGGACCATCAAATCGTCGCTCATTAATTCAGATTCCAATGTTTAAGCCGAAGAAGGAAAATTCAACTCGTATTGAATTTCGTGCACCTGATTCGGCATGCAACCCATACCTTGCATATTCAGTGATGATCGCAGCCGGTCTTGATGGCGTAACTAAGGAGCTGGAATTACCTGATAACTATCCAGCAAAAGAGATGCCGCAGAATCTCAATGAGGCTACTGCAATCATGGAGAAGAGCACTCTGGTCCAAGATACCTTAGGAGAGCATGTATTTGATTATGTGCTTCGAAACAAGAAAGCGGAATGGGCTGAATATGCACGCCAAGTTTCCGCATTTGAGCTGGATAGACATTTACCGGTTCTTTAAATTAAACTTCTCACATAATGCGTGCAGTTGAACTTCTACTTAGCTGCCGTGGCGGGGCCAAATAACCGGCCTTTCCCGTCGCGGTGTGTTTTGCATTGCCGGTGAAAAAAATCCAAAACCGACAAAGCAGGAGAAGTAGCAGAAAATGAATTTTCCAAATCAAAAGCCAAGTTCAATGCCTTTTGGGCGCTATTCATCATTTATGCCATTGGGACCAGAAGGTCTAATTGATCGCACTTGGCCAACTAAGCAGATGAGCAAAGCGCCAAAGTGGTGTTCTGTGGATCTTCGTGATGGCAACCAAGCGCTGATTGACCCAATGGATACCCCACGAAAATTAGCGATGTTCAAACTTTTAGTTTCAATGGGCTACAAGGAGATTGAAGTTGGTTTTCCATCTGCTTCTCAAACCGACTTCGACTTTGTTCGCAAGATTATTGAAGAAGATTTGATTCCGGACGATGTGGTAATTCAAGTTTTGACTCAGGCACGCGAACCATTGATTAAAAGAACTTTCGAATCTATTAAGGGCTCTAAGCAGGCAATAGTCCATCTATACAACTCAACTTCAACTTTGCAACGTCGAGTGGTCTTTGGTTTAGATAAAGCAGGCATTAAGAAAATCGCCACAGATGGGGCGGAGCTTTGTTTATCAATGATGGATTCGGTGAAGGGAACCAAAGTTTCTTTCGAATATTCACCAGAGTCTTACACCGGCACCGAATTAGATTTCGCATTAGAAGTATGCAATGCCGTAAATGCAATTTGGCAGCCAACACCTGAATGGAAGAGCATCATGAATCTTCCAGCAACAGTTGAGATGGCGACCCCAAATGTTTATGCAGATTCAATTGAATGGATGAGCCGTAATTTAGATCGAAGAAATTCAGTGGTCCTATCGCTACACCCTCACAATGACCGAGGTACTGGAGTTGCTGCGGCAGAGTTGGGTTATCTTGCAGGAGCTGATCGCATAGAAGGAACTTTATTTGGAAATGGCGAACGCACTGGAAATGTCTGTCTAGTTACTTTAGGCATTAATTTGTTGAGCCACGGAATAGATCCAGAGATTGATTTTTCCAATATCGATGAGATTCGCCGAACTGTCGAATATGCAAATCAATTGAAGGTGCCAGAGCGCCATCCATATGGTGGAGATTTGGTATTCACTGCATTTAGCGGTTCACATCAAGATGCAATCAAGAAAGGTTTTGAGCACCTTGAAAAAGATGCCAAAGCTGCGGGCAAAGCTGTTGATGACTTTACTTGGGGAGTTCCATATCTTCCGATAGATCCAAAAGATATAGGCAGATCTTATGAAGCAGTAATTCGCGTGAACAGTCAGTCTGGCAAAGGTGGCGTTGCTTATCTGATGAAGACTGAACATCACTTAGATTTGCCACGTCGTCTTCAAATTGAATTCTCTAAAGTTGTGCAGGCAAAAACTGACAATGAAGGTGGAGAAGTTCTGCCAAAAGAACTTTGGGAAATTTTTGAAGATGAATATCTGCCAACAGAAACTGCACCTTGGGGACGTTTTAGATTAAAAGGCGTAGCCACAAATTCTGCATTGGATGAAGATGTAAAAATCGAAGTTAAAATTACAGACCGTGGCGAAATGAAAGAGCTAAAAGGAACTGGAAATGGTCCAATTTCTGCATTTTGTAATGTGCTAAATGATTATGGGGTAGATGTTCGAGTACTAGATTTCTCTGAACATGCACTCTCTGCAGGTGGCGATGCAAAAGCGGCGGCTTATCTTGAATGTGCGATTGAAGGAGAAGTCTTCTGGGGCGTCGGAATTGACCCAAACACCACTACCGCTTCTCTAAAAGCAATCGTGTCTGCCATCAATCGCGCAATTCGCTAGTCAATAACGATAACTTTTCCTCGTGAGTTTATATCGCGATGAAGCTATTGTGCTGCGCACCCAAAAACTTGGAGAGGCAGATCGAATCATCACTTTATTAACTCGCGAACATGGTCGAGTTCGAGGGGTGGCAAAAGGGGTGCGCCGCACCAAATCTAAATTTGGCGCGCGACTAGAACCAGGTTCTCATGTTGATATTCAGCTATATACCGGACGAACTTTCGACACAGTAACCCAAGTGGAATCGATATCAAATTACGGCGAAGCGCTAACTGATGATTACTCCAGATGGACTATCGCAGGGACTATTTTGGAAGCTGCCGAACGATTTACTTCCCACGAACACGAACCCGCGCTACAAGAATTTAAATTGGTAACCGGCGCCATGAAAGCGCTGGCCGATAATAGATATGACCCTTCCATGATTTTGGATGCTTACTTGCTCAGATCATTAGCGGTTGGTGGTTACGCGCCATCATTAACAAATTGTTCGCGATGTGATGCGCCAGGGCCTCATCGATACTTCTCATTGGTGGGAGGCGGTTCAGTCTGTGCAGATTGCAGGCCAAGTGCATCTGCCACTCCTTCTCCAGAAACATTAAAATTGATGTCAGATTTAATAAGTGGCGATTGGGAGAGCGCAATGACCTCTGAACTTCGCAATCGCCGCGAAGCGAATGGTTTGATTGCCGCATATCTTCAATGGCATCTCGAACGCGGCTTACGTAGTTTGCAGATAGTGGAGCGCGTATGAAACTTCGTAAACCCGAACCACATTGGTCCGGAGCAAAACCTCCGGTAATTGAAAAGTCGCAGATTCCAAAACATGTTGCGGTGGTTATGGATGGCAATGGCCGTTGGGCTAAAAACAAAGGTTTAGTTCGAACCGAAGGCCATCGTGCAGGCGAAGCTCCGCTTTTCGATATGGTCGAAGGTGCCATTGAAATAGGGGTAAAAGAGCTAAGTGCATATGCGTTTAGTACCGAAAATTGGAAACGTTCTCCCGAAGAAGTTAAATTCTTGATGGGATTCAATAAAGAAGTATTACGACGCCGTCGCGATCAAATGAACGAATTAGGAGTTCGAATTCGCTGGATTGGCCAGGAGAAAAAATTGTGGTCATCAGTAGTAGATGAATTACTAGAAGCTGAAGAGTTAACTTCAAAGAATAAAGTTTTAACCCTAAATATGTGCGTCAACTATGGCGGTCGCGCTGAAATTGTCAGCGCAGCTGAAGCACTTGCTAGGGATTTCAAAAGAGGCAAAGTTAGTAAATTTGATGAAAAGAGTTTCACTAAATATCTAGAGCTACCTAGTGATGTTGATTTGTTCTTACGATCTTCAGGAGAGCAGCGATTAAGCAATTTCCTTCCTTGGCAATCTGCCTATGCTGAACTGGTTTTTATGGATGTCTTGTGGCCAGATGCCGATCGCAGAACTTTATGGAAAGC
>JALRDT010000022.1 GCA_023262125.1 Candidatus Nanopelagicaceae bacterium
TAAATAGAGATTTAGCTGCCAAATCCTTCATGCCTTGAGAATAAAGTGGGAATTCGGTCTCTTCCGGAGCGCTTTTCTTCTCTAGCCTTGAAATCAATCGACCTTGCGCAATCACAATGTGATTAGCAATTTTCCCTACGGTCCATTCTGGGTTCCATGCTGAAAATGAAAGCGCAGCCTCAGGCAAAGTTGATAGCTGTGTGAAAAGTTGGTTATTAGCCCATGCCATATGGCGAAAGAGCCTAGAAAGCGTTACATCACTCATTGGGGAAGTGTATGACGCAGGTCAAGAGTAGCTAGAATTAGCGGAGCAAAATTCCATAAATGAAAGTGGGCAATAGGTGCAAGCATCAGTTGATAATCAACTTAAGGTACTGCGCCTTGCCGAACTAGATCTTCAAACCGCAGCGCTTAATCAAAAAACCAAAACCCTTCCTGATGCAATTGCGCATAATGAATTTACACTTGAATTTGAAAAGTACCGAGACCTTAGAATTGCGGCAGAGACTGAGCTCAGCGATTTAAGTGGAGAAATAAACCGCGCTGAAAGCGACGTTGAACAAGTAGCAAAGCGAATTGAAAAAGATGAAGCACGTTTAAATGCTGGCCAAGGCACTCCAAAAGAATTAGAGCAAACCCAACACGAACTAATATCTCTAAATGCCAGACGTGCAGAACTTGAAGAAATTGAATTGGAAGTAATGGTTCGAGCTGAAGGAATTCAAGATAGAATCAAAGAGTTAAGTGCTTCTGAAGCAGAATTCACTTCAAAAATAGAGGCAGCAGCAATCGCAAGAGATACTGCGCTCGTAATTATTAATAATGAATTAAAATCAATTGCAGACGAAAGAGCGGAACTTTTTCCAACTATAGATAAAGCATTGACAGATTTGTATGAAAAATTTGGTGCAGCTAAATTGAAAAATGGGCAATGCACTGGTTGCAACCTAGCTATCAATGCGGGCGATTTAAGTAAATTGAATGCACTGCCTGCCGAAGAAGTCGCGCGGTGTGAAGAATGTCGTCGTATATTGGTGCGTGCATGAGTCGTATTTTTCAAGTGACTGCTGATGGAGGGTCACGCGGCAATCCTGGTCCGGCCGCTTACGGCGCGACGGTTTCAGAAGATGGGAAAGTGATAGCTGAACTCTTTGAATTTATTGGTACTGCCACCAATAATGTTGCCGAATATAGTGGGCTAATTGCAGCTCTATCTCACGTAAACAAGATTGATCCTTCAGCTCGTATTGAAGTAGCAATGGATTCAAAACTAGTTGTTGAGCAGATGTCAGGTCGTTGGCAAGTTAAAAATGAAGGTATGCGAGCTTTAGCAAAAAGTGCGATGCAAGCACATGATCCATCTTTGGTCACTTACAAATGGATTCCTCGAGAAGAAAATTCACATGCTGATCGTCTAGCTAATAAAGCACTTGATGAGAGAGTCGATGGCTTTAAAGCTGTAGTTCCAGCAAATCGATTAACTGATCGACTAAGACAGCCTGAAATTCCAACTTTTATATATATGGTCCGTCATGGCGAAACTATTTTGACGCCAGAACGTAAATTTTCAGGAATTGGAAAACTAAATCCACCACTGACTGATGTTGGCCGCGAACAAGCTAGAAAAGTTGCAACTGAAATTGCAAAGATTCAACCAGATATTTTAATTTCATCACCTTTGCAACGTACAAAAGATACTGCCGAGGAAATCTCCAAATTAACTGGACTTGAACCTATATTTGATGAAGTTTGGTATGAATGTAGTTTTGGCGATTGGGATGGACTTTCGGTTGAAGAGGTAAAAGAGAAGTGGCCAGAGGATTACCTAGGATGGATTGGTACCAGTGCATACACACCACCTAATGGTGAGTCATATGATGATTTGGCTGCACGCATTGAGCCAGCCTTCGATGCGCTTGCAGAGAAATATCCAGGAAAAAAAGTGGTGGTTGTAACTCACAATGGTGTAATCAAGCAATTGGCTAGTATTGTTTTGGAAGGTAATCCAAATTCACTTTTCCATATTGATGTCAGCCCTTGCTCGATATCTTCCTTTTCAATATGGCCAAGTGATGGGCTACGAGCAGTTCGTTCAATAAATGAAAGAGGGCATTTCCGTTGATCACAAGTACTGAGTGGGCATACACAATTGGCGCACTAGCAATTTTTGCCA
>JALRDT010000130.1 GCA_023262125.1 Candidatus Nanopelagicaceae bacterium
GTGTTTGATTTATGCAACCTCTACCGGGGTAAATGCATGGTTAGCATCCGCAATATTATTAATTGCGATGGGCGTTCATATCGCCGGAGAGCTAGTGGGATCTAACGCCTCGTGGATGATTGCAATGGATTTAGCAGATGAGCGTCGACAAGGTGTTTATCAAGGCATTTGGTCTATGGGATTTGGATTAACAGACATGATTGGGCCGTCCATTTTGGTCGCGCTCGTAATTGGAATTGGCCAATTTGGTTGGGTAATTCTTGCTGCTTGGTTTATTTTGGTAGGGCAGATGATGCGTTTTCATCTTAGGAAGATTTAATAAATCGCGAACCTATCGCCATAAATATTGCCAAAGCTGCAGGTATTAACATCGCCCAGCGCAACGTGATGACCTCTGCAATATAACCAATGGTGGGTGGTGCGCCGAGGAATCCAAAATAAGAAATTCCAGAAACTATTGCCACACCTTCTGCTGGTGCGATTTTTCCGGCAAAACGTTCTCTAGCTATGGTCGCACCTGCGCTAAACACCGCAGGAATCACAACCGACATACCCAATCCAATTGCAAACCATGCGAATATTTGACTATAAATATTGCCAATTAAAATTCCAGCAGTTAATCCGATTCCGGTAGTTAATCCGGCACGGAAGAGAATTTTGAAGGTACCAAAACGCTCCATAATGTAATCACCAGCAAAACGACCGCCGACCATTCCAATATTGAAAACAATGTAGGGAAGCGTTGCTAGAAAAGGCGAAGCGTTAAAGGTATCTCGCGCCAAAATTCCGCCCCAATCTCCAGCAGCGCCTTCGTTAATTGCTGCGGCCATACCAAGCAGGCCAATAAAGAAGAAGATTGCTGGCTTCTTTAGAGTTTTCTCTTTTTTAACTTCATCGCTCTTATGAATATCAATCTCCGCAGGAAGCCATAAATTTCGAACTGCAAGAGCCATCAAAATGAAAAGCAGAGCGAGCAGAAAGCATTGATTCTGAATTGAAATATTTATTTGGGCAAATAAGCCGCCAACCAAGCCACCCGAAAGTGCGCCTACGCTAAATAGCGCATGGAAATTGCTCATTAATTTACTTTTTGTTTCGTGCTCAAGAGTCGCAGCATGGGAGTTCATAGCTACATCTTGAATAGTTAAGAAAACGCCAAACACAAAAAATGAGATCGCAAGAGGGAACGTGGTATTTGAAAAAGCTATTGGAATGAGCGCAAGTGCAGTAGCGATTGATCCGAAAACTGCAATTGGCTTTGAACCTTTACGTGCAATTACTTTGCCAATAAAGGAGAGCGCGAATAAAACTCCAAATGAAATGCAGAACAACATTCTTCCGATTTCGCCCGTTGAAGCATCCAACTGGATCTTAAAGTCGGGAAGTCGCGCCACTAAGGCGCCAACAGAGAACCCGTTTGCGATAAATGCGGTACGTACCGCCAACTTTGCACTCTGCACCTGGTTAGCCTACAAGTAACGTTTGGCTTCTTTAACCGCTACCGCACTCAGATTTGGGTTTTCACTTAAGAATTGCTTAACAGATGTTTTATCAAATCTGGAGATATCTCTTAAGGCCCAACCAATTGCTTTTACAATGAAAAATTCATCAGATTCGGCATGGTTTTGGCATAGTTTAAGAACGTAGCTAACTTCAGTAAGTCTCTTTCGCCCACGTTGATGTTGTATAGACGATCGGATTAGCCAAATATTAGAACTCTTATTCCATTCATTAATTAACGTTCTGTTTGGAAATTTAATCGTTAGGGGCGCTAGCATCGCAGTGCCGAGACCATCCACAGTATCCCACCAGGGCTTCGATGTGATTAATTTTTCGCCGTATTTATCGAGGAAATTAGAATCTGCAGATTCAAGAAAATACTCAATTAAGTCGTACGCTGCGTAGTGAAATTCCCGCTCATTTTGTTTCATTAAAGCTAGAGCGGATAGCCCAAGTTCATCACTAGTTGGCTCAGGTATAGATGCAAATATTTTCTTGAGAATTTTGCGACGCGTCGGGGCGTCAATGCCGATGAATGGGGCAATGCCTTTCATGTAATTGAATGCCCCGATGCTGCGATTGCGATTTTGATGCTTAGGAAATTCATGCTTAATCGCCGTGATTACTCTTTTTTGAAAACTCATTACTTTTAATATAAATGAAAAACCCCGCTATTGCTAGCGGGGCTAATCATGGTTCGGCTAGGAGAATTAGCCATGTCTATTTGGATATTTTAGATATCGTAGTAAAGCTCAAACTCAGCTGGATGTGGACGTAGTCGAACATAGTCGACCTCTTCCTTGCGCTTGAATGCAATCCAAGTTGAGATTAAGTCATCAGTAAATACGCCACCCTTTGTTAAGAATGCGTGATCCTTTTCTAGCGCATTTAGTGCGGCATCAAGTGAACCTGGAACCTGTGGAATCGCAGCAGCTTCTGCGCCTTCTAGTTCGTAGATGTCCTTATCGACTGGTGCCGCTGGTTCGATCTTGTTTTCGATTCCATCGAGACCTGCCATCAACATAGCCGCGAAAGCTAGATATGGATTTGATGATGGATCTGGGCAACGGAACTCGATGCGCTTTGCCTTTGGATTTGATCCGGTAATTGGGATACGGATACATGCAGAGCGGTTACGTGCTGAATAAGCAAGGTTTACTGGAGCTTCATAGCCTGGAACCAAACGACGATATGAGTTAACGGTTGGGTTAGTGAAAGCAAGAAGCGATGGTGCATGCTTTAAAAGACCACCGATATACCAACGCGCTATATCTGAAAGATCGCCGTAGTTACCAGCTTCGAAGAATAGCGGCTTGCCATCTTTCCAAAGAGATTGGTGAACGTGCATACCTGAACCATTGTCACCATAAAGTGGCTTTGGCATGAAAGTTGCACTCTTGCCATTCTGCCAAGCAGTGTTCTTAACTACATATTTGAACTTCATGATGTCATCACCTGCATTTTCGACATCGCTGAACTTGTAATTAATTTCCATCTGACCTGCAGTACCAACTTCGTGGTGTGAACGTTCAACTTCTAGACCAACTTTTTCAAGTTGCATTACGATTTCATCGCGAAGGTCTGAGTATTGATCAGTTGGTGAAACTGGGAAATATCCACCCTTGATTCGTGTGCGATAGCCGCGAGATGGTGTGCCATCTGCATCAAACTCTTCGCCGCGATTCCACCAGCCTTCATAAGAATCAATATGGTGATACGACTCGTGCATATCAGTCTTAAAACGAATCGCATCAAAGATGTAAAACTCTGCTTCTGGAGCGAAGAATGCTTGATCTGCGATTCCGGTTGATTTTAGGTAACCAACTGCCTTTGTCAAAACTCCGCGAGGATCACGTGAGTAAGGTGAGTTATCAATCGGATTATGAACAGAGAAGAGAATGATTAAAGTCTTCTCTTTGCGATATGGATCAAGATATGCAGAGCTTGGAATTGGCAGCAACTTCATATCTGATTCATGGATTGACTGGAATCCGCGGATTGATGAACCATCGAACATCAAACCATCTGTAAACACGCTTTCATCAAACGAACCTGCTGGAACGTTGAAGTGGTGTTGAATACCTGGAAGATCGATGAAGCGAATATCAATTAGCTTCACATCTTCTTTCTTGATGTAATCAAGAATTTCTTTCGAGTTCTTAAACATTAAATCTCCCAATAGATTTATATTTTCTAATAACCCATCAACGTTGAGGGTTCTAGCCTTTTT
>JALRDT010000112.1 GCA_023262125.1 Candidatus Nanopelagicaceae bacterium
TCAAAAACGATATCTACAGCGTGAGCTGCTTCTTTCTTGCTGCCGTTGAAGTGAGGAGCCAACGACGCAATGAATTGGGTCTTATTCATTAACTTCCCCTATTTACGCGTAAATTTGATGCATTCGCATCAAGTAGTTAAAACTTACGCGTTAGAAATGCTTATATTTCGCTAATTTATAGCGTGTCGCAAATAAATTTTTTCGAGAAAATTGCAGATTTCCCTATTTTTATTCGTAAAAACTAGCGAAAAACTCTAAAGTAATTATTGAGAGTTACTAAGTTTTTACTTTGCCGGAAGTGTTTTAGGCTTAAAAGAAGGGCGTTTCTCTTCATATTTAGCAATTTCATCGAGATGTTGCATGGTCAAACCAATGTCATCGAGGCCTTCCATGAGGCGCCAACGTGTGTAATCATCGATTTCAAAAGAGACTGAATTGCTTTGATAAGAAACGGTGCGATTTTCTAAATCTACAGTTATTTGAGTTGCAGGTTCTTTCTCAATCTCTTCCCAAATTTTTTCGACCTCCGCTTGCGGCAAAATCACGGTCAATAAACCGCCTTTAGCGCTGTTGCCACGGAAAATATCAGCAAATCTAGAAGAGATGACTACTTTGAAACCATAATTCTGCAAAGCCCAAACTGCATGTTCCCGCGAAGAACCAGTTCCGAAATCTACTCCGGCCACCAGAATGGTGCCGTTCTTATATTCATTCTTGTTAAGTACAAAATCTGGGTCATTGCGCCAAGCTGCAAATAGTCCATCTTCAAAGCCGGAACGGGTAACGCGCTTTAGGTAAACCGCTGGGATGATTTGATCAGTATCAACATTTGAGCGACGCAGTGGAACGGCGATACCCGTGTGCTTGAGAAATTTCTCCATGGCCAAAGTTTTACATCAAATCTTGAAATTACCAAAATGAGCCAATATCGACGCTAAATGACAGTTTGAAGGGTTCAATTTTGAGTTTACACGCTAAAAAGTGACCAAATAGTGAACTATTTCGAAAACATACCGAAACTGGCAAATTTGTTGAAGTAAATAAAGAATAATTGAGACATGCAATTAGGGGTCTTGGATGTAGGTTCAAACACAATCCACTTGCAAGTAATGGAAGCGCACCATGGTGCTGCACCTCTTGCTCATCAAAGTTTTAAGGACGAATTACGTCTGACAGAGTACTTAGATGTAAACGGAGCAATTTCAGAGATTGGAATTAACAAACTCGTAGACTCAATTCAAAATATTTACCGACAAGCACATAATTATAAATTAGATGACACGTTAGCTTTTGCAACATCAGCTATACGCGAAGCTAGCAATGCTGAGGATGTTCTAAATCAAGTCAGACAAAAGACAGGAATAGAACTTGAAGTACTTTCTGGTTCTGATGAAGCAAAATTTACATTCCTCGCAGTACGAAGATGGCTAGGATGGTCTGCCGGAGACATTTTGATGCTTGACATTGGTGGTGGGTCTCTCGAGATTGCACACGGAGACCAAGAAATTCCAGAATCTGCATTCACTGTTCAATTAGGTGCCGGGCGGCTAACCAGACAATTTCTTACGGGCGATCCTTTCACTGAAAAATCCCTTTCTAAATTGAAAGATCACATAAAAAGTACATTAGATCCAATAAGTAAAGAAATTGGTTTAATTACAAAGAATTATGCAATTGCAACAAGCAAAACATTTAGAACCTTAAGAAGAATTCAAAGCCATTACTTGCCTGATTATGGAAATGATTTAACATTAAATGGATTAAATTTGATGGTTCCAAAATTGCAAAATATGACGTTAAAAGAACGAATCCAGTTGCCAGGAGTTTCACCGGGACGAGCTACTCAAATAACTGCCGGAGCGATGGTAGCTCAAGGGGTCATGAAGAAGCTAAATCTTGATTACGTTGTACTCTGTCCTTGGGCACTTCGTGAGGGAATTGTGCTTAAAAGGTTGGATTGGCTCAAATAAATTAATTGCTGCCTAGATTTGGCGCTTTGAGATGATTCACCGCATAAACTCTTCCGCCACGATGATGTACCACCCAAGCATCTCCCGGCAATAAATCTCGATCTAAATCAAAATCTTCAGGGTATTTGACTAGATGTTCCACCATTATTGGAAGGATTGGATTGTGGCTGCAAATCAAATAATTGCCGCCAAATTTAGCCAATTGTTTGACGTAGCTAGCAGCTATAAGGTCATCTTTCTGGTAACCGTATTCACTTAACTGGTCTGTAACCACTTTAGGAGTGCCAAATTTCTCAAAAAATGGTTCGACAGTCGACATGCAACGATAGGCATCAGATGTATGTATCTCATCAATTCCAAACATTGAAAGATGATTAGGTATCTTCTTTGCTATTAACTGTCCTTCGTTGTCTAAGGGACGATCCGAATCATCTCCTTGCCAATCGCTTCTTTTAATTGCTTTAGCGTGACGTAACAAAATCATGACATTTCCGTGGCGACTTGAATCTCGGAAGAACTTAAGAACTTCTCTATCGATGTCATAGGTTAAAAAATGACGTGCCTGTTTTAAATTTACCCATTCGACTCGATCTATCTCCTCATTTGGTACAAATTCTGGTATTTGTATAGGAGCTTTTGCCATCCAATATTGAACTTTTTTCTTTAAATTATCTACTTCATATTCGACGTGGCCGAGATAGGGACCGAAAATTGGCCTGATACCAGTTTCTTCAAAAACTTCTCGGTATGCAGCTTCAATCGGACTTTCGCCATTTTCTATTTTCCCTTTAGGAAAAGTCCAATCGTCGTAATCTGGCCTATGTACCAAGGCAACTTCTAATTCAAATGGTTTTAACTCTCTCCAAAGAACTACCCCTGCTGCTCTAATCATTGGTCACCTCCGCTAGAAAGAATTCTTGAAAATCTTCCAAGTCAATACGATTACTATTTTTGTGTACAAATCTCCATCGATCATCAGAGTCCATCAACCAATGTTTATAGTGATTACTAAATGATTCTGTTAGAATTTGATCTAACTGTTGAACATGGTTGGGGTCAATTACTTGTACCAGAGTTTCAATTCTGCGGTCCAGGTTGCGGTCCATTACATCCGCACTACCGATGTAATATTCGGGCGAACCATCGTTGTGAAAACTATAGATTCTAGAGTGCTCAAGAAATCTACCGAGAATAGATCTAATCCGTACATTTTGATGTCGGTCAATGTGGCTCATTCTCATGGCACAAATACCACGTGTAATCAAGTCAATTTTAACACCAGCTTTTGCAGCTTCATACAATTCGTCAATCATTTTTGGATCAAGTAAAGAATTAACTTTCCATCTGATGTAGCTTGGTTTGCCATTTAGATGATTTTCTTTCTCTCTTCTTATTCTCTTTATCAACTCAATTCTTAAATCCCGAGGTGCCACCAAGATTCGATTAAAATGCGCGTCAGAACTTAAACCACTTAATTGATTAAAAAGTGACATGAGATCTTTGCCAAGAGTTTGATCAGCACTAATTAGACCTAAATCATCATAAAAACGCGCAGTCTTCGGATGGTAATTGCCAGTTCCCATATGGGAGTAAAACACTATGCCACTTTCTTCCTTGCGAATTACTAAACTAGCTTTGGCATGCGTCTTCATATTTAAAACGCCATAAACAACATGTACGCCTGCATCTTCTAATTTTCTTGCCCATCGGACGTTTGCTTGTTCATCAAACCGGGCTCTAATTTCGATGACTGCTAAAACTTGCTTTCCGGCTTGAGCAGCTTCAATTAGAGCATGCATGATTGGTGAATCGCCTGAAGTCCGGTAAAGAGTTTGTTTTATTGCTAGCACCTTTGGATCTGATGCCGCATTTTCAATAAAACGAACTACTGACCCTGTAAATGAGTGCATCGGATGGTGCAGGAGTATCTCGCCTTCCCGAATTTTCCCAAAAAAAGCGTCGAAATCATCTATAGGAATCTCCGCCAACCCGGCTGGTAGCGAATTCTTAAATGGTTGATACTTTAATTCTGGATAATCCAGTTCGTAAATTTCAAAGCCAAGAGTTTGATCTAATGGAGGTTCGGACTTAATTACATCACTAGGCGAGATTTCTAATTCCTCGATTAACTTATCCAATAGGCGTTGATCAATGCCGCTTTCAACTTCTAAACGTACTGGAATGCCAAACTTACGCCTTAGTAATTCTTCTTCCATAGATGAAAGCAAATCCTCAGTTTCATCCTCATCTAAGTCTAAATCTTGATTGCGGGTTACTCTAAAGAAATACCAATCTTCAATATGAGCACCAGGTAATAAAAGGTGCAAATGTTCGGACATTAAGTCTTCTTGCAGAATATAGGAATCATCATTTTCGCTGATTTTTATCAATCTAGGAAGGTTAGATGGAACCTTTACTCTTACAAATCTAGGTTCTTCGTTCTTTTGTTTAACTAGAATTCCCAAGTTAAGAGATAGCCCTGAAATGTGTGGGAAAGGATGAGCGGGATCTACGGCAAGGGGTGTCAAAATTGGAAGGATTTCACTAGAAAATTTTTCAGTTAATTCTGACTTTTCTGAATCCGAAAGCGAATCCCAGCCAACTCTTTGAATTCCGTGCTTTGCAAGATCTATATTCAATTCGTTTGCTAACAAGAAACTTACGCGCTTATTCAATTCTTTTACTCTTCCGTGAATTTCGCGCATCAATTCTTTAGGAGTTAAACCTGAATTCAAATGTCCGTGCTGACCTCGATTGATTCTGCGGCGCAATGCAGCTACTCGAACCATAAAGAACTCATCAAGGTTTGAGTGAAATATGGATAAAAATTTAATTCTCTCAAGAAGCGGAATGGATTGATCCTCGGCCATTTCCAAAACTCTTACATTGAAATCAAGCCAAGACAGCTCTCGATCAATCAATGGGGTATGGCCCGGTTTCACGCAGGAAGCGTTTCAATTGAAAGTGAATTCCAGATGAAGTCTGAACCTAACCTGGCTTAACGAAAGTGGAAGTTTAAAGATCTGCCGGTGAAGCCATTGTTCCCTTTAAGGCTGTTGCAGCAGCAACTAAAGGCGATGCCAAGTGGGTACGTCCACCTTTGCCTTGACGACCTTCGAAATTTCGATTGGAGGTTGAAAGACTACGCTCTCCTGGCTTAAGTTGATCTGGATTCATGCCTAAGCACATTGAACAGCCGGCGCTTCGCCACTCTGCTCCCGCTTCAATAAAAACTTTATCTAAACCTTCTGATTCGGCTTGTAAACGAACGCGAGCTGAACCTGGCACGACTAGCATGCGCAGAGAATTAGAAATTTTCTTACCCTTTAAAATTGCAGCTGCAGCGCGCAAATCCTCAATGCGACCGTTAGTGCAAGAGCCCAAGAAAACGGTATCTACCTTTATTTCTTTCATCGGCGTGCCAGCAGTTAGACCCATATATTCAAGCGCTCGCTCTGCCGCACCGCGCTCTTCTGGATCTTTCATCTCTGCAGGGTTAGGGACTTTCGCATTTAGCGCAACGCCTTGACCTGGGTTAGTTCCCCAAGTTACAAATGGTGAAAGTTCGTCAGCATTTAAAGTAACTTCGGCATCAAATTTTGCATCTGCATCTGTATATAGAGATGACCAATACTTAACAGCTTCATCCCATTCTTGGCCATCTTGTGGAGCATGTGGCTTGCCTTTGATGTAATCAAAAGTTGTTTGATCAGGTGCGATAAGACCTGCGCGAGCTCCAGCTTCGATAGACATATTGCAGATGGTCATGCGACCTTCCATTGAAAGGGCGCGGATTGCTGAACCACGATATTCAATGATGTAACCCTGTCCTCCACCAGTTCCAATCTTGGCGATAATTGCCAAGATGATGTCTTTAGCGGTAACGCCAGTCTTGAGAGTTCCTTCAATATTTATTGCCATCGTTTTTGGGCGTTTAGATGGGAGTGTCTGAGTAGCAAGCACGTGTTCAACTTCCGAGGTACCAATACCAAATGCAATCGCTCCGAAGGCTCCGTGTGTTGAGGTATGTGAATCACCACAGACGATGGTCATTCCAGGCTGAGTAATTCCAAGTTGTGGGCCAACGACGTGCACAACGCCTTGGTCAGCATCTCCAAGCGAGTGGATGCGAATTCCGAACTCTTTAGCGTTATTGCGCAGAGTGTCGATCTGTAACTTAGAGATCGGGTCTGCAATCGGCTTTAAAATATCGATAGTTGGAGTGTTGTGATCTTCAGTTGCAATCGTCAGATCAGGACGGCGCACCTTTCGGCCAGCAAGGCGCAGGCCATCAAAAGCTTGAGCGCTGGTCACTTCATGGATGAGCTGCAAGTCGATGTAGAGAAGGTCTGGTTCTCCTTCGGCAGATCGAACGACA
>JALRDT010000048.1 GCA_023262125.1 Candidatus Nanopelagicaceae bacterium
ATCAATCACAATCATCGCAGCTGCAGCAATTGTGGCAAGCGCACTTGGTGCAGGTTTAAGCCAAGTTGGTTCAGGGTTTGCAACTCGTTCAAGCGATGGTATTGTCGTAATTGGTTCTGCCAAAGTTTCAGCTAAAGCAGATAATGTAGTTTGGACTTTATCTATTGCAAATACTGGAAAAACTCCAGCAAGCGCCGTAAGTGGAATTGATTCTGGAATCAGCGCTCTTCAAAAGTATTTAACTGATGGTGGGGTAGCGTCAGATCAATTAACTCTTGGTCCGGTTAACTCTTACCCAACTGAGGAATATATCAACGGCAATCCAACCGGACGCATCCTCAATTATCGTGCAAATCGTGAAATCACTGTTCGCACCAAGGATGTTCAGTTAGTTTCTCAACTTAGTCAGAATATCGGAGCTTTACTTCAACAGGGTGTAAATGTAAGTAATTACGGACCTCAGTATTATGTTTCAACTTTAAATAAAATTCGCCCAGAGCTACTTAGTGAAGCAACCAAAGATGCAAAAGCTCGTGCAGAGGCAATGACAGAAGCTGTCGGTGGAAAAGTTGGATCAATTACCTCAGTGAAAGCTGGGCCAATACAAGTCACAACGCCAGATTCAACAATGACTTCAGATTATGGAATGTATGACACTTCTAGCATTGATAAAACTGTAACTGCAACGGTAACGGTAACTTTTAAGAGCAATTAAAGCGGGATATTTCCGTGCGCACCACGTCTATATGGTGCGGCGGCAATGGCTTTAGCGATTTCGGATCTAGTTTTATCAGGTTGAATCACTGAATCAACAACGCCGATTTCAATCGCTTTTTGAACTCCGCCAGATTCTTGTTCGTGTTTGGCTGCAAGTTCTAGCTCCATGAACTCTCGTTGATCTTGAGGAACATCAGCAAGTAAGCGTCGATGTAAAACACGAACTGCTGCCACGCTACCCATCACCGCCACATCAGCATTTGGCCAGGCAAAAACTTTTGTAGCACCTAATGCCCGTGAATTCATTGCAACATATGCACCACCATATGCATGGCGAGTAATTAGTGTTACACGCGGAACTACTGCTTCTCCAAATGCATGTAGCAATTTAGCGCCGCGTCTTACAGCGCCTTCCCATTCTTGACCGGCACCTGGAAGAAATCCAGAGACATCAGCAATCACAATTAATGGAATTCCAAATGCATCGCACATTCGAACAAATCTGGCCGCTTTTTCTCCAGCTGCTGCATCCAATACGCCACCTAAATGTTTAGGGTTATTCGCAACTACACCGACAGTTCGTCCGCCCAAACGTCCAATGGCAGTCAACATATTTGGTGCCCAATCAGCTAAAAGCTCCATAGATTCATCGTGATCTAATAGCTCTTCAACTAGAGGGTGCACTTCATATACTCGTTTACGCGAATCTGGCACGAATTGCGCAAGATCAGAATCTTCTAGTTTGACATCAATATGACCTTGATTTGAAAAGAGCGACGCCAGTTTGCGTATGTCATCAAATGCTTCTTCTTCGCTTGTTGCAATTATGTGAGCTAGTCCAGAATTCTTTTTATGTGCTTCTGGTCCACCAAGTTTTGCCATATCTACATTTTCACCGGTGACACTTTTTACGACATCTGGACCAGTGACAAAAATTCGACCTTCTGGCGCAAGTACTACAACATCTGTAAGTGCAGGTCCATATGCGCCACCGCCAGCAGTCGGGCCAAGCACTAATGAAAGTTGTGGAATTTTTCCTGAAGCGGTTATGAATGATTGAAAGACTTCACCAAATGCATGTAGTGATAAAACGCCATCGCGTAAACGGGCGCCACCAGAGTGCCAAATGCCAATCACCGGTAATTGCTCTGCCATTGCGACTTTATAAGCTTCAACTATTACCTTCGCACCTTCTGGACCAAGTGCACCGCCTTGAACAGTTGGATCTGATGCGAAAACTACGACTTCGTTTCCTTTTATCTTTCCACGTGCAGCGAGCATGCCACTTTGATCACGCTCGGTAATTAAATGATTTGTACCAGCATCAACTAGCTTCGCTATACGAAGCTCAGGATCTTTTGGATCTGTCATTTAGATGCTTTTGAACACCAAAACTACGTCGTGGCCACCAAAGCCGAATGAATCATTTAACGCTGCGATATCACCTTTTGGTAATTCGCGCGCTTTATCTCTAACAACATCAACAGTTACTGCAGGATCAAGATTTTCAATATTAATAGTTGGTGGCGCCAATCTTTCTTGAAGCGCTTTCACGATTAATACTGATTCAACTGCACCGGCGCCGCCTAGTAGATGGCCGGTCATTGATTTAGTTGCAGAGACTGCAACGTGATCTGCATCAGTACCTAGCGCGCCACGAAGTGCATTAGCTTCTGCAACGTCTCCAGCTGGGGTAGAAGTTGCGTGTGCATTTAAATGGAAAATATCTTTCGTTGAAAGGCCAGCATCTTTAAGTGCTAATTGCATCGCACGAATAACTCCACGACCCTCAGGATCTGGGGCAGCGATGTGATAACCATCTGAAGTTAAACCTTGACCTGCAATTTCACAGTAAATCTTTGCTCCGCGCGCCTTTGCATGTTCGTACTCTTCAAGAATGAGTACGCCGCCACCTTCGCCTAATACAAAACCATCTCTATCAACATCGTAAGGGCGTGATGCTTTTTCTGGAGCATCATTTCGTGTAGATAAGGCTTTCATGGCTGCAAAACCAGCCATAGGCAGAGCATCAACTGATGCTTCTACGCCGCCTGCAATCACAACATCAGCTCGGTTATTTCTGATCATGTCGAAGGCATAACCAATTGCCTCCGCGCCAGATGCACATGCCGAAACAGGTGTGTGCACGCCAGCTTTAGCTTTAAATTCCAAACCAACATTTGCTGCTGGTCCATTTGGCATAATCATCGGAACGGTATGCGGCGATACTAAACGCGCTCCTTTTTCCATCAAGATTCGATATTGCTCTAATAAAGAGGTAACTCCGCCAATACCTGATGCAATTACAACGCCTAAACGCTCTAGATCAAGCTCTGGGTTACCAGCATCAGCGAAAGCTTCACGAGATGCAATAAGTGCAAATTGCTCTGATCGATCTAGTCGGCGCAGCTCTACCGGCTTCATTACCTCAGATGGTTCAACAACAACTTCTGCCGCGAAGTGAACTGGCAAGGTGCTTGCCCACTCGTGCTTCATTAGCCGTGCGCCAGATTTGCCAGCGACAGCATTTGCCCAAGTGGAAGTGACATCTCCGCCAAGCGGAGTAGTGGCACCTAAACCAGTTACAACAACACGTCTTGTCATTATTAGAACTTAAGAATTAATTTTTCTTATGCCGATGCTTTAACGATGAAATTAACTGCATCGCCAACAGTTGCAAGCTCTGAAACCTGATCATCAGGAATTTTTACGCCAAAACGTTCTTCAGCAGCTACAACTACTTCAACCATTGATAATGAATCAACATCTAGGTCTTCCGTGAAGCTCTTGCCCAATTCGATAGATGCTGCTGGAACTCCCGCAACTTCTTCTACGATCTCTTTTAATCCAGCAAGTACATCTGCTTCGTTTAGTGCCATTGATATTTCTCTTTTCGTTTTGATATAGATAGAACGCGTCGCTGCGTTTATTTTTCAAGTAGAACAGGAAGATATTGTGCAGGGTAAAGGGCGTTACTTTCGAGTAATAAGGCTTAAATTGCAGCTAATCAAGGCAATTTTACGACTTGAGCCGCATAAGCGAGACCTGCGCCATAGCCAATAATCAACGCAAGCTCACCGTGTAATTCTGGGTGGGATTGTAAAAGCGCATCCATGGCAAGTGGTATCGAAGCAGCAGATGTATTGCCATTAGTGCGAATATCATCTGCAATAAGAATATCTGCAGATAGTTTCATATCTTTAGCCATTGATTCGATAATTCG
>JALRDT010000100.1 GCA_023262125.1 Candidatus Nanopelagicaceae bacterium
AGGTTTAATTGAATTGCTTGGTTAATTGGGCCGCGAATTGCAATCCAGACCGATCCCGGTTGATGGCCTTCAAGTGGTTCTGGGCCAGCGGCGCCAGTTGTAGAAATTGCCCAGGTAGTGCCGAATACTTTACGAGCACCATCAGCCATTTCATTTGCTACCTCTTCTGAAACAACTGTGTGCTTTTCGATAATTGCCGGATCAACATCGAGCATCGTTGATTTGATTTCATTTCGATAAGCAGTAATTCCACCAACAAAAACTGCAGAGCTTCCGGATGCACTGGTGAGCGCATTTGCTAGTCCACCTGCAGTTAAAGATTCAGCAACTGAGATCGTCTCACCGCGTGCATTTAAAAACGAAATTATTTGCTCAACTTGTTGTTTGGTGACATTCATTATTTTGCAGCACTTTCCAAAATTTCTTTTGCATGTCGTTCGGCCTCTTCGGCAGAAATTGCTGCGATTGCACGTTGCGCTGCGGCCTGACAAGTTGCTAAATCAACCGTTGAGAGAAATCCACGAACTTCGCTGATTGCAGATGGCGCCATAGATAGTGAATTTACACCTAATCCCAATAGGACTGCAGCCAGATGCGGATTGGCAGCAGCTTCACCGCACACTCCTATTGGTTTAATTAGATTTCCTGCTGCACTTGCTGCAATTTGAATAGTGCGTAAAACTGCTGGATGCCAGGTACTGGTCATATCTGAAAGTCTGGAATCTAAACGATCTGAAGCCATTACATATTGAGTTAAATCATTAGTGCCAAATGAACCAAAATCAACTTCAGCTAAAACTTTATCTGCATGTATTGCAGCAGCTGGAGTCTCAACCATAACACCAACTTGTTTGATTCCAACTGCTCTAGCGCGCTTTGCAAAATCAGCAGCTTCTGCTGGAGTATTAATCATCGGCGCCATGACCCAAAGATCTATTTCAATTCCTTTTGCCGCTGCCGCGATTGCTTCTAATTGACGAGATAAAATACCTTCGCTGGTGCGTGTTAAACGCCAACCACGCACGCCTAATGCCGGATTCTCTTCTTCAATTGCATTTATATATGGAACTGGCTTATCGCTGCCGGCATCAAGAGTACGCACAACGACTCGCTTGCCAGCCATTGGTGTAAAAACTGTGCGATACATCTGAATCTGCTCATCAACCGTAGGTTCAATAACTGAATCTAAGAAAAGCAATTCAGTGCGAAATAACCCGATGCCCTCTGCGCCTGCAGAAACTGCCGCAATTGCACCTTCGCCGTCGCCACAATTTGCTAGCAATTTAATTGGTGTGCCACAAGCTAATCGACCCGGACCGGTAACACTTGCTGCTCGCGCTCGTAATGCATCTTCTTTAATTTGAAGTTCCTTAATGGTTGCTTCATTTGGCGAAAGAATTACTGCCCCAAAGCGTCCATCTACAAGCACTTTGTTTTCATCTGTAAGTTTCATTATTCCGGTACATCCAACTATTGCTGGTATACCTAATCCGCGCGCCACAATTGCCGTATGCGAAGTTGGTCCACCTTTTTCAACAACCAAAGCAAGTGCATATTTTAAATTTAATGAAGCAGTATCCGCTGGAGTTAAATCTTCAGCCACAATTATGGTTGGTGCGTGAAGAACCAATCCTTCTGATTCAGTACCAGATAGTTTTGCTAATAATCTATTACATATTTCATCTAAATCGGCAGCGCGCTCTGCAAAATATCCACCTATTGCAAGTAATGCGTCCTTGAATCCTGCAAACGCCGCTATTAAATCAGTCCGTACATCCGGATAGGTAATATCCTGATTAAGTCGGGCACCAATCGCTTCAACTAGTGCTGGATCTTGCGCAATCATTGCTTGGGCTGATAACACTTCCTTAGCAACTTCTAAATCAATGGCTGAAGCAGCAATTTCTAAATCCTCAGTAACTTTATTTAGGGCACTAAATATTTCACGTGGAGAGGCAGATATTGCATCTGTCGATACGACATTAATCACCTTACGCACTGGACCAACTGCAATTCCAGGTGAAACACCTATTCCCTTAATTAAGTTCATTGGTTCGCTCATGATGGCCTAAGTCTATTTACAAATTAATTCGAACTACTCAACAGTACTTTCGCGATATTCAAGCCAGGCTCGGACATACCAATAGCCCGTTAGATAGGTAAGCGTGATTGCGACATACAGCCAGCCATATTTAAACCAATCAAGCCAAGCCGGAAGCGGTAGGACGAACCAGCCCATACCCAAATTCTGACTAAGCGTCTTTAACTTTCCACCGCGATTTGCGCTAATGACGCCGCCAGAAATGACCAGCGCCCTAAAAAGAGTTATGCCAAGTTCACGAAAGAGGATCGCGCAAGTTGCCCACCAAGGAAAGCGATCTTGAAGCGAGAGCGGGATCATCACTGATGCGAGCATCAATTTATCGGCGACGGGGTCTAGAAATTTACCCATTTCAGTAATCTGTCCGCTACTTCTTGCTAAGCGCCCATCGACAACATCGCTCATCGCTATGGCGAAAAAAATCAACCAACTAATTATTTGCCAGAGCGTGCCTTCTTGGTAGAGCGACCAAATAGCAGGAGGTAGCGCAACGATGCGCGAAATCGTGATTTGGTTTGGCGTAATTCTCATAACGCTTTAGCAATTAGATCAGCACCAGCTGATTCAGTAATTACTGCCTTTACCCATTGGCCAAGTTTAAACTCTGTATCAATAAATCCCACGGTGCCATCAACTTCTGGCCCTTGAAATGCTGCGCGACCCTCCTGAAGCTCGGGGTCATCAATTAGTACCTCAACTTCAGAACCAATACGTAAGGTGGCGCGCTCTGAAACTGCGTTATCTGCGATTGTAGATAAAGTTGCTACACGTTCGGCAATTACATCTGGATCAATCTTATTTGCCATGTTTAAAGCTTCAGTGCCATCTTCATCCGAATAACCAAAGACGCCAACTGCATCAAGTTTGGCATCGTCAATGAATTTACATAGATCCTCAAAATCGCTCTCGCTCTCGCCTGGAAAGCCCACAATGAAATTGCTTCGAATTCCAGCCTCTGGCGAAAGTGCGCGTATTTGGCTGATTAAATGGAGGAACTCCGTAGAACCACCAAATCGTCTCATTGCACGAAGCACATCTTTTGCTGTGTGCTGGAAAGATAAATCAAAATAGGGAGCTACCTTTTCGTGTTCGATCATTGCTTGTAAAAGAGTTGGTCGCATCTCGGCAGGTTGTAGATACGAGAGACGTATTCTCTTGATTCCATCTATTTTGGAAAGTTCTGGTAACAACTTCTCCATCGCGCGTAAATCGCCTAAATCTTTTCCGTAACTTGTGGTGTTCTCTGAAACCAAAAAGATTTCGCTAACACCGTTTTCAGCTAACCACTTGGCTTCTTCAATTACTTCTAGTGGGTGGCGAGAGACGAAAGCTCCTCTAAATTGTGGAATTGCGCAGAAGGCACATCTGCGATCGCACCCTGATGCAATTTTTAGTGGCGCCCATGGATCATTATTTAATCTTTGACGTGCAAAACCTGAAGTACGCGCACGCTCTGCTGGCGCGATGGGCAGTAATTTTCGACGATCTTGTGGCACGTGTGGAGTTGGTTTATGACCCGACAAAATATCGCCTAGGCGCGTAGAGATATCTTTGTAATCATCAAAGGAGAGAATTCCATCGGCTTCAGGAAGCGCCGCTGCGAGCTCTTCTCCGTAGCGTTCTGCCATACAGCCAACTGCTACTACTGCTTTGGTTACACCGTTTCCCTTTAAAGCATGTGCTTCTAGAAGTGTATTTATAGAATCTTGCTTTGCGCTCTCAATAAAGCCGCAAGTATTAATAACTGCAACTTCAGCGCTTGCTGCATCGTCAACTAACTTCCAACCATCAGCCGCTAAACGCCCAGCTAACTCTTCAGAATCCACATCATTTCGAGCGCAGCCCATAGTAATGAGGGCTACGGTCTTCGGCATGGCTACGAATTTACCCCATAACTGACATTTACTACTTCACCATCGCTACCTAATGGCGGAAGTTCGTTGCCATTTACCGTGAGTTTGACCGCACCGGCATTGCCTATTCGCAAATTTACTGATTCGGTACTTGAAAAAATGAAAGTTTGTCCATCGGTTGCTCGCCCGGAATACAAAGTAATGCCAGCAGCGTCACTTACAAATAACCAAGAGGCTCCATTAGTTGCTTTCAAAATCACTTCTACTCCGCTACCTGATGAATATGTATTTGGCTGCGAAGTATCACTTGCAGTGGGAGTTGGAGAAGCAGAGGCGCTAGCAGTTGGAGTTGGTTTTGTTTTAGGTCCATCCGAACTTGCCTTTAAGTTACCAACTACAATTGAGACAATAATTAACCCAATGATCGCAGCAATCGCATAAATCATTAGCTGCTTATTGGTAAGACGTTTTCGCTCAGAAAGGGCGATAGTTGCACTATTTTCAACTAACTGTGAATGAATCTTTCGTTGTTCCTGCGCATGCTCTTCATCAAATTGAACTAATAAGTCCTCTGCATTGATATTTAAAACTTTAGCTATTGTCTTTAAATGACCTCTGGCATATGTATCTCCGCCAGCATGAATGAAATTATCATCTTCAAATTCGCGTAACATCGAAGGGCGAATATTTGTTCTTGTAGCTAATTCATCAAGTGAAATTCCGGCTGACTTACGCGCAGCACTTATGCTCTGCCCTAAAGTCATTTGATGCTCCTTGAAATTGATATGAGAGAAGTCTAGGACCGGTCATATAGCTTCGTCTAACAAAATTGTAATTTTCACCCTGCACTTCACCCACTAGTCACTGATAGTGGCAAGCACATCATCAAGCTCTTCAGGCTTAACTAAGACCGCTCTAGCTTTCGAACCTTCCGATGGTCCGACAATGCCTCGCGATTCCATTAAATCCATCAATCGTCCGGCTTTAGCAAAGCCAATTCGCAGTTTGCGCTGCAACATTGAAGTTGAGCCAATTTGTGTGGTTACAACTAAATGAACTGCTTGAAGTAATAATTCATAATCATCGCCAATTTCATTTACGGCGCTCACCACAACTTTTTGTGCCGCAGTAACATCATCACGGAAACGTGGCGCTAATTGCTTTCGAACATGTCCCACCACATCTGCGATTTCGCGCTCTGAAACATATGCACCCTGGATTCGAATTGGTCGAGATGCACCCATAGGTACAAATAATCCATCGCCTTGGCCGATTAGTTTCTCAGCACCAGGCGCATCCAAAATAACGCGACTATCTGCAAGTGAAGATGTGGCGAAAGATAATCTGGAAGGCACGTTGGCTTTAATTAGACCAGTTACGACATCTACTGATGGGCGCTGTGTTGCCAAAACTAGGTGAATACCAGCCGAACGAGCCAGCTGCGTAATTCGAACTACACACTCTTCGACATCTTTTGCAGCAACCATCATCAAATCTGCAAGCTCATCGATGATTACAAGTAAATATGGATACGGTTCCAGAATGCGATCGCTACCCGGCGGCGTTGCTACTTTCCCGGCTCGGACTGCTTTATTGAAATCATCAATATGACGGAATCCAAAAGTTGCGAGATCTTCATATCTAAGATCCATTTCGCGAACTACCCATTGCAAGGCATCTGCTGCCTTCTTAGGGTTGGTGATAATTGGTGTAATCAAATGTGGGATATTTTCATAAGCGTTTAGCTCTA
>JALRDT010000142.1 GCA_023262125.1 Candidatus Nanopelagicaceae bacterium
TCCGACAATTCCAATTTTTGTTGGGCTCTTTGTATGTGCAGTTGCTCCATAACCAATCGGATGATTAGCTGGCATCTCTTTTACCAAAACTAATTTCGCACGCACTTTCATTACAGGTTGGAGAGATGGATCTCGACCTAATGGAGATAAGCCATACATCGCGATTCCGACTCGGACCATATCTAATCTAGCCGCCTGATTTGAAAGTGTGGCAGCGGTATTAGAAATATGGCGAATCGGCGTGATTCCCTTTTCCTTTAAATCATTTATACGAGCTTCAAAATTTTCAGTCTGTAATTTATTTTGGGCTTCATTTGGTTCATCTGCGCGAGCAAAGTGAGTCATTAATCCAACTACTTTTCCTAAATCGCGCTTTAACAAATCAGGCCATTCTGTAGAAAAACCGTTTCTGCCCATTCCAGTTTCAACTTTTAAATGTATTCGTGCACCATCAATTGCATTTACTTCATCAAATACTTCTAATGAAGAGATGCCTAAATCTATCTTTGCTGCCACTGCGCGCTTGAAATCCAATCCTGGTGGGTTTAACCAAGCAAGTATTGGCGCATTAATACCTGCTTCACGAAGCGCAAAAGCCTCTTCTAGTAGCGCGACCCCTAAATAATCCGCCCCCGCCTCTACCGCCGCTGTTGCGCATGGAATCAAACCATGACCGTATGCATCAGCTTTTACGATAGCTAGAACTGGAACGCCAGCTTTAGCTTTGATTAATTTTAAATTTGCCTTTAGCGCAGCTAAATCAATCTCTACCTCTCTCATCTTTCAATCACAACCATTGCTGAAGCGATCCCCGCATCATGCGAGAGAGATAGATGTACATCTGCACCATCAATTAACTCGGCAATCTGATTATGAAATAGAAATACCGGTCGACCATTTTCAAGATTTATGATTTCGCAATCTTGCCAATTTAATCCCGCGGGAACATGTAAAGCCTTAGCTAATGCTTCTTTGGCCGCAAAGCGTGCAGCAAGCGATGAAATCCCTTTGGACTTTTCACCTTCTGTAAATAAGCGATCTTTTAAACCAGGTGTGCGTTCTAAAGATTCTTGGAAACGAGCAATGTCGACTACATCTATGCCAACTCCGTCAATCATTTTGCACCGCTACCTTGTCTGTTTCTCAGAAGGAACGAACCTATCTACAGCGATAACCATAACTAATAGCGCTCCACCGATAAATAATCCGCCCAAAAGATCGCTGACCCAGTGAGTGTTTCTAAAAGCTGAAACTATGCAGACACCCAATGTGAATGCTCCGGCAAGTAGTCCCATGGCAAATGGATGCCATGCATCTGGATGCGAATATCGATAAAGAATATATGCCAAAACTCCCCAAGTAAGGATTGCATTTGATGCATGGCCCGATGGGTAAGAAAGTCCGCCTGCATATACTAAATCAACATTCAAGCGTGGTTTTGTTCTGCCAACACCAAGCTTTGCAAGTCCAACTACCAAATTCAAAGCTAATACCGCCAATATTGAAAGATTAAGTGGTCTCCATGATTTAAATCTACGTGCAATAAAGAAAGCGGTAATTAATAATATGGTTGCAGTAACGCCGCGCAAGCCTAAATTATCAATACGAAGCAAAATCACTCTTTCAAGCGAAGTTAGCTTAGGACGGTCAGCATTGAAAATTATGGCATCAAGATGAATTAAGGGACCATTGATAATTACTTGATGTGTAACCAAAAGAAAACCAATAAAAAGTGTAGCTGCCCATTTTAATGCGCGATTAAATTGCTTACGACGTGGGTCCACTTATTCCACCGTTACAGATTTTGCCAAATTGCGTGGCTGATCAACATCAGTACCGCGAGCACACGCCATTTCATAGGCAAAAACTTGAAGTGGCACTGTTGCCAAAACTGGTTGCAGCATCTGTGGAGAGCTTGGAATTCTAATTACATGAGCTGCTCCTGGAATCTCAATTCCCTCTGATGCAATTGCAATAACTTTTGCACCTCGAGCTCTTACCTCTTGAATATTTGAGAGCATTTTTTCATCTAAACCATGTTCGTGTGTATTAGGAACTATGGCAATAACTGGCGTACCTTCTTCAATTAGCGCAATTGGGCCATGTTTGAGTTCGCCGCCTGCAAAGCCTTCTGCATGAATATATGCAAGCTCTTTCAGTTTTAACGCACCCTCTAGCGCCACTGGGAAACCAACATGGCGACCTAAAAATAAAACTGTATTCTTTTCTGCGAATTTACGGGTCAACTCTCGAAGTGGTTCTACTGTTTCTAATATTTGTTCTAATTTTGCCGGAAGTTCTAACATCTCATTATAAATTTCAGAAACTTGCGAGCTATTTAAAGTGCCACGCACTTCAGCTAAATGTAAGCCGATTAAGTAAGTTGCGACAATTTGGGTAAGAAGCGCTTTGGTCGATGCAACTGCAATCTCTGGACCTGCATGGGTATAAATAACTGCATCAGATTCGCGTGGAATTGTTGAACTATTGGTGTTGCAGACTGCTAAAACTCGAGCGCCAAATTCCTTTGCATGGCGTAGTGCCATCAAAGTGTCCATAGTTTCGCCAGATTGGGAAATTGCAATTACCAAAGTATTTTTATCAACTATTGGATCGCGGTATCTAAATTCTGAAGCAAGCTCAACCTCTACTGGGATATGCGCCCACTTTTCAATTGCATACTTTGCAACTAGCCCTGCGTGATACGCAGTACCACAAGCTAGCACCACAATTTTCTGTAACGATTTCAATTCGGAGTCACTTAGATTTAATTCATCAAGCGAAATCCGACCATCAATTATCCTGCCAAGCAATGTATCTGCAACTGCTTTAGGCTGCTCGAAAATCTCTTTTAACATGAAGTGTGCGTATCCGCCTTTTTGGGCTGCTGCAGCATCCCAAGTTATTTGATACTCACGTGGCATTAGAGCATTTCCATCAAGATCTGTAATAGAAATTGAGGTTGGAGTAATAGTTACAACTTCATCTTGACCCAATTCCACAGCTCGTTTTGTATATTCGATAAATGCTGCCACATCCGAAGCCATGAAATTCTCGCCATCACCTAACCCGACTACCAATGGTGAATTGCGACGAACGCCAACAATTAAATCTGGTTGATCTGCATGTACTGCTAAAAGCGTAAAGGAACCACGTAACCGCTTAACTGCCTCTCGCATCGCAATTGTTAAATTGCCATTATGTTCTTTTCTTAAATCACTTAAAAGGTGTGCAACTGATTCGGTATCAGTTTCAGATTTAAATGTATGACCATGCTTTTCTAGCTCTGCCTTTAGTTCTGAATAATTTTCAATAATTCCGTTATGAATAACGGCCAACTTTCCCTCATTATCTAAATGAGGATGAGCGTTGCGATCGGTAGGACCACCATGTGTTGCCCAACGAGTGTGACCAATTCCGGAATGTACAGTCGGAACCGAACCCAGAGCGGACTCCAAATTTGAGAGTTTTCCAGCTTTCTTTTCAACAAATAATTTATCGGAAGTTCCAAGTGCAATTCCTGCAGAGTCGTAGCCACGATATTCCAAACGGCGAAGGCCCTCGATTAAAGGTGTGACTGCAGATTGTGGCCCTGTGTATCCCACAATTCCGCACACTTTAAGACCCCAGTTCTCGTTTAACTAACTCTGCCAATTGCGTTGCAACGCTAGAGGCAAGAGTATCAGTGGA
>JALRDT010000155.1 GCA_023262125.1 Candidatus Nanopelagicaceae bacterium
TGCAGGAAGGATGCGAATATAATTTTTTCGCATCTTGCCACTGATGTGTGCAAGAACTTTATGTCCGTTTGATAACTCAACTCGGAACATTGCATTAGGTAAAGCTTCAGCAACAACGCCTTCCATTTCGATGGCGCTACCTTCTTTAGCCAAGACCCCTGCCTTTTTTGCTCCAAATCAACGTGCCCCGCTTTGAGGCGCGAAGGGTAATTCTATTTCCGCGCCTAAAAACAACCAAATCGAGGTTATTCGGCTGCAGATGCAACGAGACTTGCGCCTAAAAGTGCGGCCATGGACCAGAAAACTGCCCCAACGCCGGCCCCATTTGCCAGTAGCCCTGCAGCCATTGGAAGTAGAAATTGCCCCAACCTATTTCCAGTCAATCTGGCAGAGACAGCAAGAGCTCGCTCGTCCGCCTTTGTGCGAAGTGAAATTAGCGCCATTGTGAGTGGTTGGCCAAAACCTGATGCCAATCCTGCAATAAAAACCAAGCCACCTAAAGTTAATGGATCCGAGATATAAACCATCCCGATACAAGCAAACATAGTGATTGTTGTTGTAGAAATTAAGAGCGATTTATCTTTTATTTTTCTACTTACATAACCAAGTGAAAATCTTGAAATCATCGATCCAACTGCGCGTAACGAAATTATTAATCCGATAATTGCAGGATCAATAGCTCTCTCTTTGCCAAGCAAAGGCAGAAAAATAACAATCAAATCAAGCGTAGAAGAGATGGCCATCGAAATAAATACAGCTAATGAGATTTCTTTCCGAGAAAGCATAGATTTTGCAGCTGACCAGGTATTGCTCTGCTCCTCTGCAGCTTTGATGGTCGGTGAATTTTTCCGCCATGAGAATGTCGGAATTAAAGCAATCGAAGCTAAAAGAATTGCAAATAAAAATGCATTGTTGCTCTCTCTTGGCATGCCGTTTGCAAGGGAACCGGCAAGTAAACCTGCAAGAACTGGCCCAAAGGTATGGCCAAGAGATGCACTAAATGTGTAATAACCAAAAAGCCTGTTGTATTCAGATTTAGGAGCACGCAGCGCAACCATAGTTTGGCCGCCGACCATTAAAGCTAAATGTGAAAGACCCGAAAGTGCTGTGGCAATTGCCAAAGTCGCGACATTATTTGCAAAGAGCAGTGAGGTGCAAGTTGCAACCAAAGAAATATTTCCGATTACCAGGAACTTTCCTTCGCCATATTTGCCAACCCAACTTCCGAATTTAAGTGCGAGCAAAACTGGAAAGAGTGCATAGATTGCACCTATCAAACCAATAGCAGTTGCACCTGCATCAATTTCAATTGCTCGATATGTAATAAATGGGCGGACCACATACATGGTGGCTTGGGTAAAAGTAGAACTTATTAATAGACGTTTAGCCCAAGCCTCTACTGCCATTTTTTCTTACTTATCTGTTGGATATTTAATGTTGCGCTTCTTAATTACACGCCAGATAAATGGTGTGAAAACAATGATTGCCAACAACAAATAGAGCACTTTTGATAATGGCGTCGCATATAGCGCTGATACGTCTCCAGCGCTAATTTGCAACGAACGTCGCATCTGAAGTTCTGCCATTGGACTTAAAATCAAACCAATAATCAATGGTGTAATTGGCACGCCAAATCGTCGGAATAAATAACCTACGACTGCCACTCCAAGTGCAATCCATAGATCAAAAATCGCATTGTTGGCTAAATACGCACCCATAAGTGCAAATGTGGTAATTCCAGCAAATAAATATGGCTTTGGAATATGAAGCAACTTAACCCAGACTTTCACAAAAGGCAGATTAAGTATTAAAAGTAAAGTATTGCCAACAAAGAGCGCAGCAATTAATGTCCAAACTACATCTGGATTTGTTGTGAAAAGAAGTGGGCCAGCCTGAATGTTGTAAGTTTGAAAAGCAACCAAAATAACTGCTGCGGTAGCTGATGTAGGTAAACCAAGTGCAAGCAGTGGCACTAGCGCACCTGCAGCATTTGCATTATTTGCTGCTTCAGGGCCAGCCACGCCTTCAATGGCGCCTTTACCAAATTCTTCTTTATGTTTTGAAAGGTTCTTCTCAACTGAGTAACTTAAGAAAGTCGGAACTTCTGAACCACCTGCAGGAATTACTCCTAACGGAAATCCAATTGCAGTACCGCGTAACCATGGCTTCCAAGATCTACGAATATCGCTCTTGGTCATCAGCGCTTTACCTTGCATCGCAACAAGCGACCAACCACTCTCTTTAGCGCGTGCTGCGATATATAACGCTTCACCTAATGCAAAGATAGAAACAATTACTGTTACGGTTTCGATTCCATCAATTGCATGGACATTTCCAAAAGTTAATCGTGTGGCCCCAGATTGCAGATCAGAGCCAACTAATCCAAGTGCCAGACCAACAGATAATGAGACCATGCCGCGAATCATTGAAGATCCAAGCAATGAACCAACGGTCATAAATGCAACTAACATCAATGCAAAATAATCTGCTGCAGTAACGGCGATGGCCCAATTTGCAAGAGATGGTGCAGCAAAAGCGAGAATTCCAGTAGCGATTGTTCCGGCAACGAACGAACCAATTGCAGCAGTTGCAAGAGCAGCGCCTGCACGTCCACGTTTTGCCATCTGATGGCCTTCAAGTGCTGTAATTACCGAGCCAGATTCGCCAGGGGTATTTAAGAGAATTGAAGTAGTAGAACCACCATACATAGCGCCGTAATAAATTGCGGCGAACATGATTAAAGCTGATGCCGGATTAATTGAATAGGTAATCGGAAGTAGTAATGCGATAGCAAGAGCTGGGCCAATACCTGGTAAAACTCCGACCAAGGTTCCTAAAATTGTTCCGGCAAGTCCGAACATTAAGTTGGTAAGAGTAAGCGCACTGGCGAAACCTTGTAGTAAGGACTCTAAATTACTCAAAGTAGCCCTTTCAAAATTCCCGCAGGCAAATTAACATTTAATAATTTTGTAAATGAAAGATAAACGACTAAAGCAAAAATTACTGCGATTAACAAATTTTTAATTAATTTTCGGGCGCCGTATGCAAATCCAACTCCAAAGAAAACAACAGTTGATGCAACAATAAAGCCAGCGCTCTCAATTAAGAATGGGTAGGTCAAAATTGAACCAGTTACCATCCCAAGAGTTTTCCAATCGGTTTTTGATTCAATCTCACCGAATTCAGTACCCTCTGGTTGGCCATAATTGCCACGGAGGATTTCAATTGTTAATACAATTGCAACTAATACAATAAAAATACCAATGATGGTTGGGAAAACTTGTGGTCCCACACTGCCAGATCCCGGCGGCACCAACATATTCTTAGCATCAAATAAAACTATTACACCTAGCAGAAGAAGAGAGCCCGCAAACGCGAGCTCTCCTACTGCTTCTTTTTTGAACTTAAGCAATTGAATTGATTAAGCCAGACCCAGGCTTACCAAAAGCTTGGTGATTGACGTTGTCTGATCCGAAATAAATGACTTGAAGTCATTTCCG
>JALRDT010000106.1 GCA_023262125.1 Candidatus Nanopelagicaceae bacterium
ACCGAGCACATCCTGCTCGGCTTGATTCACGAAGGTGAAGGCGTCGCCGCTAAGGCACTCGAAGCGCTCGGCATCAACCTCGAAGGTGTGCGCGAGCAGGTGCAAGAAATCATCGGTCAGGGTCAGCAGGCACCAACCGGTCACATTCCATTTACTCCTCGTGCCAAAAAAGTTCTCGAACTTTCACTTCGCGCCATTGTTAAGCATATTGATTGCATCTCAGATGAAGATATTGCAAAGGTAAATATCCCAACCGGAATTCCATTGCTTTATGAATTCGGTGAAGATTGGGAACCAATCACAAAGGGTGGCGAGTACTTAGATCCAGAGGCAGCAAAGGCAGCTATCGAAGCCGTTGCTAATCAGGGTAAGAAGTAAATTTAAGCGAGAGCAGACACAGAGCCAGGATGACCTTCAGCCACCCATTTGCGCAGAATCTGTGGCGAGAAGAGCTCATTCATAACCATTTCAACTGCGCCGGTTAAGCCAGCTTCCTCTGAAAATTCGCTAATTCGAATTTGAAGATCTCTGGTAGCAAGCGGAAGAGATCTATTTAAAACAGATTCTCTTATTGATGCAAGTAGTTTATCTCCTGCAGCAGAAACGCTACCACCGATCACAATTAAAGAAGGATTATGGAAATTAACTAAAGTTGCTAAAACTGCTCCAATATCGTTACCAGCTTTGATAATTCTCTCTACACACCATCTATCACCATTACGCGAACCTTCGATTACATCTTGAATTATTAGCTTATTTTTACTTTTCTTTAACTTAGATAAATATGTACTTTCGCCAGAAGCTATTGCTAGCTCTGCATCTCGCACGATTGCAAGACCACCCGCGACAGCTTCGATGCAACCCAGATTGCCACATCGGCATGCAACATCATTGGCGGCAAGTGCTATATGTCCAATATCTCCAGCACAACCTTGCGCACCTCGATGTAATTGTCCATGAGTCAAAATTCCAGCGCCGATACCACTACCAACTTTTACAAAGATAAGCTCATTGGTAATCGCATTCTTTCTAAGAGCATGCTCACCAAGCGCCATGAGATTCACATCGTTATCAATCCACACAGGAACCTTGTATTTATTCGAAAATCTAATTCGAATTGGATATTTATCCCACCCAGGCATGATTGGTGGAGAGACCGGTATACCGTTTGCAAATTCAACTGGTCCTGGTACGCCTATACCTATTCCCCATATATTTTTGATTTTGAATTCGAGAATTAAAGAATCAAAGGATTTTTCAACTAGCGAAAGAACAAATTCTGGACCTTTAGAAACATCGGCCTCGATATAAGAGGTGCCAACCAAATTGCCAGATAAATCTGAGGCCGCAACTTGAAACCCAGTTGCTCCTAACTCGGCAACTAAAATTGCGCCAGCAGATTCATTGAAATTAAGAAGTCTTGCCGCTCGTCCCCCAGTCGATTGCGCTAGTTCTCCATTGCGGATTAAATTCAATTCGCATGCTATATCTATGAACTTTGTTGAGAGGGTACGCGAGAGGGATGTGGATAAAGCGATCTCAGGACGTGTAGCTGAGCGTGCCCTACGCACGTAGGTGATTATCTGAGCCAAATAATCTGCACCGTCGGCGTCTAGGGAGAAGACGGGAGCCTTCTTATTGGTGGCCATCGCCCTCCTTTCTCGCGTGTTGGTTTAAAACACTACCACCCACGCTCACTTTCTTATGTTACAAACTTTATAACATTTGTATAAAATATTCAAACTTAGGTAGAAAAAGACTTGCATTATGTTTTTTTAGGCATAAGTTTAGCTCACGTAAAAAAGGAGGAAAAATGAAACTTGGCTACCAAACAATTACTTGGGGTGGAGTTGTAGGTCAGGCACAAGGGGTCACTAGCATCAAAGATCTCTTTTATCAGACATACGGTTCAACCGCTAAAGCTTGTGAGGATATTGCTGCCGCAGGTTACTCAGGCATTGAAATATTCGATGGGAATTTAGCTGAATATGCAAACGATCCAGACTCTTTTAAGAGCCTTCTATCAAAACATAATCTCGAATTAGTAAGCGTTTATACAGGTGCCAATTTTATTTACCAAGACATACTCGTAGATGAATTCCATAAGATTAAGCAGGCTATTCAGTTTGCTAAATCAATGGGTGCGAGCAATTTGATTGTTGGCGGTGGCGCAAAACGTTCAACTGGTACTACTGAAGAAGATTATGTGATGTTGGCAAAAGGACTTGACCAAGTTACTGATCTTGCAGCAGCAGCAGGTTTAACAGCTTGCTACCACCCTCATTTAACAACTATTGTCGAAAACACTGCCGAGTTGGACAAGATTATGAGTCTCTCCAAGATTCATTTCTGCCCAGACACTGCTCACCTGACTGCAGGTGGAGTTGATGCTGCTGCAGCGATCCGAAAGTATGGAAATCGTGTACGTCACGTCCATCTAAAGGATTACACCGCAAATCCTTTTGCATTTTTACCTCTTGGTAAAGGTGAAATTGATTTTGCAAATATTTTCTCAGCACTAAAGGAAGTCTCTTACGATGGCTGGCTTGTAGTTGAACTTGATGGATATAACGGTAATCCAAAAGATGCCGCAGATATAAGTATGAAGTTCATAAAAGAAAACCTGAAGTAAGTCTTACAAAATCAAAGCAACAAAATTCCAAGGAGGAATAATGAAAAAAAGCAATAAATCTAAGGTTTTGCTAGCAGGCTTGACTGCGGCGCTCCTTGGAGCATCTACTTTCTCAGCGGTGGGCGCAGAATCAGCTGCGTCAATTGCTCAAAAAGGTTTAGCCGACCTTGCAAAAGGTGTTTATTCAACAGGTCCTAACGGTGAAAAAGCAGCAGCTGCAAGTTCACTTAAATTTACCCCTGCAGAATTAACAAAACTTAAGGGAATGAATGCAACAGCAGCAATTGCATTCCACTTAACATCAGACTGGACATCAGGACAACAGGCTGGACTTACAAAGCGTTTCAAGGAACTAGGAATCAAGATTGTTGGAGTTACTCAGGCTGACTTCAAGGCAGATGTTCAAGTTTCACAGATTCAGACATTGATGGCTAAGAAGCCAAATATTCTTGTTTCAATCCCAGTTGATGGTCAAGCCACTGCAGAAGCTTACAAAGCGGCTGCAGCAGCTGGCGCAAAGATTGTATTCATGGATAACACCGCTGCTGGTTTAACAGTCGGTAAGGATTATGTTTCAGTAGTATCAGCAGATAATTACGCAAACGGTGCAGCTTCTGCATACTTGTTAGGTCGCGAACTAAATGGCAAGGGAACTATTGCACTTATTCATCATGCTGCTGATTTCTGGGTTACAAAACAGCGTTGGAATGGATTTAAGGATACGATCACAAAGAAATTCCCAGGAATTAAGATTGTAGAAGATCAAGGAATTTCAGGTCCTGACTTTGCAGGCGATGCACAGAAGGCTGCAACAGCAATCCTTACAAAGAATCCAAAGATCAGCGCAATTTGGGCAGTGTGGGATACACCTGCTGAAGGTGTAATGGCAGCGCTACGTGATGCTGGCAATACAACTACAAAGATTGCAACTCAAGACCTAGGTGCGAACGTTGCAATTTCTCTAGCAAAGAAGGGTCCAGTTATTGGACTTGGAGCTCAACGCCCATTTGATGCAGGTGTTACCGAGGCAAATCTCGCAGCATATGCATTACTAGGCAAAAAGGCTCCTGCATATATTGCAATGCCAGCGTTAGCTGTAGATCACGCAGGTGTGTTGAAGGCATGGCAGACTGTTTACAGCGCGCCAGCACCAGCTGATCTAAAGGCTTCTTTTAAGAAGTAATTTGCAGTAAGTGCCTTGAGGGGGGCACCTTTCGAAAAGCCACCTCGGACCGAAAGGTCCGAGGTGGCACTAAAAAATAAATTTAAGGAAATTAAAATGAAAAAGTTAAATGTTGGTCTAATTGGCGCAGGATTTATGGGTAAGGCGCACTCACTTGCATATACGGCTATGCCGATGTTTTTTTGGCCGGCGCCTGCTATTCCTGTGCGTAAATCGATCGTAGACGTTAGCGATTCAATTGCTGCAGAGGCTGCGCAACGTTTCGGTTTTGAAAAAAGTTCTTCCGATTGGCGATCTGTTGTTGAAGATCCTGAGATCGACATTGTTGATATTGCTACTCCAAATCATTTACATGCCGAAATAGCAATTGCCGCTGCAGCAGCTGGAAAACACATTATTAGCGAAAAGCCGCTAGCAAGAAGTGGTGAAGAAGCAAAGACCATGTATGACGCAGTTAAGAACGCTGGCATTGTTCATATGGTCGCATTCAATTATCGACGCACACCAGCAGTCGCCCTTGCAAAGAAATATATTGAAGAAGGTGCAATTGGTGAGATTCTTAATTTCCGAGGCACATATCTTCAAGATTGGTCAGCAGATCCAGATGGACCACTTTCATGGCGCTTCCAAAAGAAAATTGCAGGCTCAGGATCGCTTGGTGATATTGGAACACACGTAGTCGATATGGCACGTTACCTTTGTGGTGAAATTACACAAGTTAATACCCAATTACGTACCTGGGTAAAGACGCGCCCACTTCAAGCTGGCGGAGTAGACAAGCTAGGTGCAAGCACTAAGGACTCCACTGCACCACGTGGTGAAGTTGATGTTGACGATGAAGTTTTGTCATTACTTGAGTTTGAGAATGGCGCAATCGGATCTCTCGAAGCTACACGTAATGCTCACGGAAGAAATAACTTCTTAACTTTTGAAATACATGGAACATTAGGTTCAATTTATTTCAACTATGAGCGTAGAGATGAATTACAGGTTGCCTTTGCTTCGGATAAAGCTGATAGAAAAGGATTTAGAACAGTTTATACAGGTCCTGCTCATCCATACGGAGAAGGTTTGTGGCCAATTCCAGCCCTAGGTATTGGTTATGGCGAAACCAAGATCATTGAAACCTACGATTTTGTTAAAGCAATTATGGATGGAAGCCAGGTAAGCCCAAACTTCAAAGACGGATACCAAATTAACTTAATTGCAGATGCAATGGCAGCTTCTGCTGCTTCTCGTTCTTGGACCCCTGTACAACAGGTTAAGTAAGAATAGGAATAAAAAGGTAGATCGCAATGTCTAGTAACTTTAATGTCGTTGAAATGATTGGAATATCCAAGTCATTCTTTGGCGTCAAAGTACTAGACAGCGTTAATTTCTCAGTTTCGCCAGGAGAGATTCATGCCCTCGCTGGAGAAAATGGCGCTGGTAAATCAACCCTAATGAAGATTCTTCAAGGTGTTTACACACTAGATGCTGGTGAAATTAAAATTGCAGGCGAAAAAGTTTCGATTCATTCTTTTCAAGATGCACGCAAATTGGGCATCGGGATGGTTTTCCAGGAATTTTCACTTGTTCCAGAACTATCAGTGGCTCAAAATATCTTTTTGGATAGAGAACATAAGAATAAGTTTGGCTTATTTGATGAAAAAAGAACTATTAATCAGGCAAAACTGGTGATGGAAGAGCTTGGGCTCGATATTGACGTTACTGCAAAAGTTTCAACTTTAGGTCGCGCCTATCAACAATTAACCGAAATCGCAAAAGCCATCGCCGGAGAAGCTAAGATTCTAATTCTTGATGAACCTACAGCCTCATTGGCAAAAGAAGAAGTAGATGCTCTATTTATAGTGCTAAAGCAACTTACCGCTCGTGGTGTTTCAATTATTTACATTAGCCACAGAATGGATGAGATTTATCGAATTTGTGATCAAATAACAATATTACGCGATGGAAAAAAGATAGCAGTCTCTAAATTAAATGAAATCTCTGCGCAAGAGATTATTGCTCACATAACTGGGCGAAAAGATGTTGAAATGTTGTCACATCATGGTGTTTCTATCGCCCAAACTAAAGATCCTATTTTTGAAGCCGAAAGAATCAAAGTCGGTAATAAGGTAAATGACATTTCATTCAAGTTATACCCGGGCGAAATCCTTGGTCTGGCTGGGCTTATGGGAAGTGGACGCACAGAATTAGTTAGAGCCATTTTTGGGTTAGACAAAAAAGATAACGGCAAGATAAAAATTGAAGGAAATGAAGTAACAATAAAAAATCCGCAAGATGCCATGAAGAATGGAATTGCCTTTATACCAGAAGATAGACGCCGACAAGGCTTAGTTATGGAACATTCGGTGAAGCAAAATATTTTAGCCACTAACTTATCGTCGCTATCACATTTGAGTTTTTTAAACTTCTCAAAAATTAATCATGTTGTACAAGATGCAATTACTAATTTTGAAGTTAGACCAGCCGAACCTAATCGCGAAGTCCGTCTTTTATCTGGTGGAAATCAACAAAAAGTGGTTATTGCAAAATGGCTGGCAACAAATCCCAAAATCGTACTTATGGATGAGCCAACAGTTGGCGTCGATATCGGAACCAAAGTCGATATTATGAAATTAGTTCGCTCTTTTGCAGATGAAGGCAAAGCAGTGATTCTAATTTCTTCAGAGTTACCTGAATTATTAAGCGTGTGTGATCGAATTCTAGTTATAAGAAAAGGTGAAATAGCTGAAGAATTAGATCGCAAAGAAGTTAAAGACGAAGACCATCTGCAAATGATTGTACAAGGGATAATGAAATGAAACTGACAAACTTAAAGAAAATCGATTTACAATCCACATTAATTTATTGGATGTTTGCGGTTATATTTTTCTTCTTTGCGATATTACTTAAAGATGATGGATTTTTACAAAGCAATAATTTACTCAACATCTTCAGACAAACCGCCACGATTACAGTAATGGCAGTTGCTATGACTTTTGTAATATCTGCAGCTGAAATTGATTTATCAATTGGTGGTGTAGCAGGTTTAACTAGCGTAGTTGCTGCGCTTATGCTTCGCGATCATGGATTAATTCAGGGAATACTAGGTGGTTTAGCAATTGGATTTATTGTTGGTACATTAAATGGACTTTTAGTTTCTCGTATTGGTATCCCAAGTTTCCTAGTGACACTCGGAATGCAGGGGGTGGCTATAGGATTCGCTGCATTTATTACAAATTACTACCCAATCCCGATTTTAAATGACACATTTAACAGATTTTTTGGATCTGGAACAATTGGTTGGTTCCCTGGTCTGCTCTTCTGGAGCTTTGTATCAGTTGTAATTGGTTGGGTGGTTCTAACTAAAACCACATTTGGTCGTCGCGTGTTAGCAACTGGTGGAAATCGCGATGCCGCTGAATTTAATGGAATTAATACCAAGAATGTTAAATTCCAAGTAATGCTGATTTCGTCAGTAGTAGCGTCAATAGCTGGCCTTTTATATGCAGGGCGCCTGCAGACTGGCCGTTATGAGTGGGGTGCAGGAGACGAACTCTCTGCAATCGCAGCTGTAATTCTGGGTGGCACCAGTCTTTTTGGCGGAAATGGAAGAATTGTCGGAACTTTCTTTGGTGCACTTCTTGTGGGTCTAATTAATAATGGTCTGATTTTGGCAGGCCTTCCAGTGAGTCAACAGCAGATTATTCGCGGAGTAATAATTATTCTTGCCGTAGCTTTGGCAAAGAAGAAGTAATATGACAACTACATTTTCGCGAGAACAAGTTGTCTCCACACCTCAGCTAGTTATTAATGCTGGTGTAATCGGATTTGGATTTATAGGCGAAGTGCACGTGCGAGCAATTCGGGCAGCAGGTGGCATAGTTACTTCTATTGCAGCTAAAACTTTAGAAGAAGCAAATGCGGCTGCAAAAAAGATGGGCATTGCAAAAGCAGTGACTATCGAGGAGATGTTAAATGACGAAGAATTGGATGTAATTCATATCTGCACTCCAAATGTTTTACATGCAGAATTGGCTGAGCAAGTTATTCGCTCTGGAAAACATGTGATCTGCGAGAAACCGCTTGCAACAACCTTAGCCGAAGCTAATTTTTTAAATGAACTAGCCAATGAAAAAAATGTTGTGGCTACAGTTCCATTTGTTTATCGTTATCACCCATCAGTTCGAGAAGCACGGGCTCGAATTTCTGAAGTGCAAGATTCCTTGAATTTATTTCATGGTTACTATTTACAGGATTGGTTATCTCGTGAAACTACTTTCAATTGGCGATTAGATTCTGCAATTGGAGGCCCATCTCGAGCTTTTGGTGATATCGGAGTGCATTGGTGTGATCTATTGGAATTTGTCACCGGACATCGAATAACACATCTAAATGCACAATTAATGAAAGTTTTCCAAAGTCGTGGCGAGAAAAAGGAAATCGATACCGAAGATGGCGCAACAATGATCTTCAGAACAGATAAAGGCGCACAAGGTTCACTTGTTTTGAGTCAAGTATCTGCAGGTAGAAAAAATAAGCTCTGGTTTTCATTTGAAAGCCCAACCGAAACATTTGTCTTTGATCAAGAATCTCCAGAATCTTTGTGGATCGGCGGGTTGGCAACTAATCAAACCGTGATGAGGGGAGTTGCAGAGGAGTCTTCAAGTGCTAAAGCATATTCAATTCTTCCAGCGGGCCATCCGCAGGGATATCAGGATTGCTTTAATGCTTTTGTAAGCGATACCTATAGAGCCATTGGCGGTGCAATAATTGATGGCATGCCGAATTTTTCTGATGGTTTAAGAGCAGCGAAACTAACGGATGCAGTATTAAATTCTGCAAAATCTGGAAATTGGGTGGAGGTAAAATGAAACTGGGTTTTCTAACTGCCTGTTTACCAAAGTTAGGACTTGAAGAGATTGCTGATTGGGCAGTCAAAGAGGGTTACGAGTCATTAGAAGTTGCAGCTTGGCCAGATTTAGGCGAGAGACCATTCATTGCAACTCACATAGATGCTGAATCTAAGGATGTAAAGTATTTTGAATCAGTTAAGAATATTTTCCAAAGTAGAAATTTAACTTTATCATCACTTGCATTTTACGATAATAATCTTCATCCTGATCAAAAGACAAGAGAAGCAATTAATTCTCATGTAATTAAATGTATAGATACAGCTGCCGCTTTAGGTGTCGAAACAGTTGGAACGTTTGTTGGACGAGATTGGAACAAGCCGGTCCGTGAAAATTTGGCAATGGCAAAAGATGTATTTGCTCCGTTAGTAAAGCATGCGGATTCAAAAGGTGTAAAAATAATTATTGAAAATTGTGTTATGGAGGGATGGCATCCAGACGGTTACCCAGGAAATTTAGCTTACTCTCCAGAACTTTGGGAATGGATGTTTAATCTTGGTTTATATCTTAACTACGATCCATCTCATTTGGTCTGGATGGGCATAGATCCAGTTACCGCTATCAAACCTTATATTGATCGAATTCCTCACGCACAAGCAAAAGATATTCAGATAAATACGGAACTTAGAAACCATTTTGGATATCCAGGAAAATCGGTAATTCGTGAAAATCCTTGGGATGTTGGTTGGTGGAGATATCGCGTTCCGGGGCTCGGGGACGTTGACTGGCGAAGATTAATTGATGTGATGTACGAAGGTGGTTTCAACGGAACACTATCTGTTGAGCATGAAGATCCTCTTTGGGGCGGAACTGAAGATAAAGTAAAAGTTGGCTTGCAGATTGCTTATAAAACTTTAAGACCAAATATTGTTAAGTGAGGTAATTAAATGGTTTCAGAAGAGATTTTTATGTGTGCGCGATTTCAAGCAAAGCCTGAGAAATTAGATGTACTACGTCAACGACTATTGGAAATGGTTCAATTTACCTCTAAAGAAGAAGGTTGTCTTTTCTATAATCTACATGTAGACAGAAGTGACCCAACTATTTTCTATTTTTTAGAGGGTTGGAAAAATGAAGCCGCATTGGCATTCCATGATCAAACTTCATATGTACAAGCAATTATCAAAGATGCGCCAGAGTTAACAACAGACGGAATCAAAGTTAATTTTATGAGTAGGATTTCTTAATTTAACTCAAGAGTTATATTCGCCGTTTACGATGTAGTAAACGCGGCGACCAACCGAAACTGCATGGTCTGCGCAACGCTCGTAATACCGACCTAGCAGCGTCATATCGATGGCAACTTCGGTGCCATGCGACCACTTCTCATCCATCAAAACCTGGAATAGCTGGCGATGTAATTTATCCATTTCATCATCATCTTTTTCAAGTTCGATTGCTAGTGTGGTATTTCGAGTATCAATTGAATGTGTGGTCTTCTTGATGATGCTTACTGCCACGCGATCCATCTGAGAAATTATTTCTCGAAGCTCAGGGGGCACCGCACAATTTGGGTAACGCATGCGGGCAAGTTTCGCGATGTGATGTGCCATATCGCCCATGCGCTCTAAATCTGCAGACATACGAAGTGAAGTAACCAAAGTTCTGAGATCGCCAGCTACCGGAGATTGGCGAGCGATGATCATCATGGTGCGCGCATCGAGTTCGTGCTGCATATCATCAATCACATCATCGTTTTTGATGACCTTTTCAGCAATCTCAAGGTTTGGTTGTAGCAGAGCTTTAGTCGCTTCGGACATCGAGTCCTCGACCAGTAAGCCCATTCTTACTAAGGTGTCATGAATTGAATCAAGCTCTTCTTGAAAAGCATTACGCATGGGGCGAGTTTACTCTGAGAGGCAATGAATTCCCGTTAGGTAAGTGAACAGAGCATTAACAGATTATGAAGCCTTTAGTTTTAACCGATAATTGGCCTATGGGCTGGCTTCGAGACTTTTACGATTTCCTTGTGTATCGCCGTGCTCCCCTTGCGCCTGAACAATTTGTAACTCCAACTTTGAAGCCATCCATAGTTGATAGAAAAATAATTGATCTCCTTGAGTTAACGGATGCTGATTACATTCTGGTTGATGCTGAAGACAATGTATTAACTTCGAGTGAGACTGTTACCAACATCGGCTTAGTAAAAGGCGAACGCATCACTTCTGAAATTATTCGCAAATTAATTAGAAATTCTCGTAAGAAGAGTGAATATATAGAGACGGAAGTGGCAATTCCACGCGGTTCGTTAACCAATGGATTTCATGAACGCCGAGTGCGAATCTCTAAACTGGGGCTGGATGGCATTGTTGCGGTATTAATTTTTGATGATTCAGAAGCGCGCCGCTTAGATGCAGTGCGCAGAGATTTTGTTGCCAACATTTCTCACGAACTGAAAACTCCCATCGGTGGCATCTCGATTCTTGCTGAAGCTATCGCAGAAGGTAGCGATGATCCAGAGTTAGTGAAAAATTTCTCAGAGCGCATGAAAATTGAAGCCACTAGACTGTCGCATTTGGTCCAAGAAATAATCGATTTGTCCAGAATTCAAAATCAGAACACAATGCAGAATTCCGAAATTGTTTCATTGAAGAAGATTATTGAAGAGGCGATATATCAATCAAAAGTACGTGCCGAAAAGCGTCAGGTTCAAATTAATTTTGTCTGTGACCAGGATATTGAATTTTTTGGTGACCGCAAACAATTAGTTATGGCAATCAGCAATTTAATTGAAAATGCCATCAATTATTCGCCAGAGCAAACTACCGTAAATGTTTTACTAAAGCAGCATGATGATATTGCTGAAATTGCAATCACTGACCAAGGCGTCGGAATTGCAGAGACAGATTTAGATCGAATCTTTGAACGTTTTTACCGAGTAGATTCGGCGCGTTCAAGAGATACTGGTGGCACCGGTTTGGGATTATCTATAGTCAAACATGTGATTTCAAATCACGGTGGCGATATTCATGTTTGGAGCGCTCCTGGCACAGGAAGTACCTTTACAGTTCAGTTACCGATTAACTCAGTCAAGGAAGAGCAATAATGACCAAAATTCTGGTTGTAGAAGACGAACAATCATTCTCTGAACCACTTTCATTTCTTTTAGGTAAAGAGGGTTATTCCGTTGAAGTTGCTGCAACTGGCAATGACGCCATAACTAAATTCAATAAGAGCGGCGCAGATTTAATTCTTCTAGATTTAATGCTACCTGGAATGTCGGGAACCGACGTCTGCAAAGAGATCAGAAGCCACTCAATGGTGCCAATCATCATGCTGACTGCAAAAGACGATGAAGTTGATACTGTGGTTGGGCTTGAATTAGGTGCGGATGATTACGTAACCAAGCCATATTCCTCCCGCGAGTTATTGGCCCGTATTAAGGCAGTAATGCGTCGAAGAAATGACTTTGTATTGGATGATGGAGAAACAGCTACTGTGCAAGTTGGCGAAATCAAATTAGATGCCGATCGCCATATTGTGACTTTCAAAGGCGAAAACATTGCGCTACCGCTCAAAGAATTTGAATTGCTGGAATTCTTAATGCGTAATGCGGGGCGCGTACTTACTCGTATTCAAATCATTGATCGGATTTGGGGCAATGATTATGTGGGAGATACCAAAACGCTAGATGTACATATCAAGAGGTTACGTTCTAAATTAGAGAAAGATCCTGCAAACCCAGAGTTAATTCAGACCGTGCGCGGCTTGGGTTACAAGATGGAACTTAAATAATTTAAGCAGCTACAACTAGCGCATCTAGAGTTACAGACCCTGCTAACCCAAAGAAGAATGAAACAGTAGTGCGCTTACCTGCAACCAAGCCAGAGCTTGGAATAGTTGCAAATGCATTTGCACTATCTCCACCAAAAGTAACTGGCTTATTTAGCGCTACTGGGATTGGTTCTAATTTGATTTGCTTATCGCCAAAAGCCATTGCCAGAAGCGCATCATCAGTATCTTTTTGATTGATTATGGTGCCAATCAATGTGGCATCACCGGCTTCATTTATGTTGATATGAATATTACGTAGATAAATCAAATTGCCATCAGAATCTAAGTTTGCTTCAACGCCATCGGTGACTTGAGAGATCATTCGAGTTGGAGCATTAACGCCAGCGCCTGAACATGCGGTTAATGTGGTCGCAAATACAGAGGCAGTAATTGCAATTGCAATTTTT
>JALRDT010000102.1 GCA_023262125.1 Candidatus Nanopelagicaceae bacterium
TGAAGCAAGAGGACCGCTGGGTTTACGTTGGCGGTTTTGTTAAAAGCCCCAACCGGTATCCCCACACGCCCGGCCTGACCCTGCTTAAGGCCATCTCCGTGGCTGGAGGCTTCAGCGAATTTGGCAAGAAGACCGAGGTCACCATCACTCGTGATGGACAGAAAATCCCCGTGGATTGCGAGAAGGCCCTCAAGGACCCCAGCCTTGACGTTGTGATTCTCCCCGACGACCAGATTTACGTCCCGCGCCGCTACTTCAACTGATGGTCCAGCTCCGCGTCCTCAACGGCAGCCGCGCGGGGACGGCGCACACCGCCAGCCGCTTCCCCTGCACCATCGGCCGCGCGAGCGGTGATGACCTGCAACTCGCCGAGGCCGGCATTTGGGAAAATCACCTCCAACTGAACCTTCAGGTTCCCGACGGTTTCCACCTGAGCCGTCTTGGCCAAGGTCGTGCCAGCGTCAACGGCACCGAGTTTGACGAACTCGTGCTCCGCAACGGCGACGTCATCGAACTAGGCGCGGTGAAGGTGCAGTTCTGGTTATTTTGATTACAAACCATGGTTACCCATGGTGGATTGCTTTGGCTGTGAGCATCGTGGTTGGTGCAATTCTTGGATACACAATCGGTACCTTGGTATCCCGCTTGGGTATTCCTTCGTTCGTAGTAACCCTGGCCGCATTTTTAATGTTCCAAGGTCTACTTCTGCTTCTTGCAGGAGAGGGCGGAACTATCCGTATTGAAGATCCAACTATTTTGGCAGTTCAGAATAACAATTTATCGCCATTACTTTCTTGGGCATTCTTTGTGGCAGTTTCAGCTATTTACGTCTTGATTGGTTTGGCTCGAATTAATTCTCGTCGCAAAGCGGGCTTGAAATCCGAACTCAAAAAACTTTGGGCTATTAAGACAGCAGCTCTACTTGTAATTGGCGTAGGTGCAGTTTGGGCGTTAAATCTTGAACGTTCGAACAATCCAGATTTAGTTAGCTTGAAAGGCACTCCTTATGTAGTGCCTGTTATTTTGGTGCTTCTAGTTGGCGGAACTTTTGTATTAAGTCGTACTGCGTATGGTCGTCACATTTATGCAGTAGGTGGAAATGCTGAAGCTGCAAGACGTGCGGGTATCAATGTTAAGAATATTCGCACCAGCGCATTCGTGATTTGTTCTGCATTTGCAGCTATCGCGGGCATGCTCTTTGCATCAAGGCAGAATTCAATTTCACCTACAACTGGTGGTTCATCAACTCTTCTCTATGCAGTTGGTGCTGCAGTTATTGGTGGAACATCACTTTTCGGTGGAAAAGGAAAGATGCGCGATGCAGTTCTAGGTGGATTAGTAGTTGCCGTTATCGATAACGGCATGGGACTTTTGGGATATGCAGCAGGTATCAAATTTATTGTTACCGGAGCAGTTCTTCTGATTTCTGCAGGTGTCGATGCGATTTCTCGTCGCGGAGCAACTACAAGTTAAATTCTTACTTAACTCCCATTAGATGTTCCATCGCTAGTTGATCTAGCGCTTCGTAGTTGTAGCCGCGCTTACCTGCGGCTTCAACATCGAATGAATCCTTCCCTAGATCTCTCCAGCTTTCACCTGCGCTAAGAGTTGGTTCTTCAAGTCCTGGAATATTTGAATTCTTCATTGCCTCAATTACACGTGGATCGCTCCTGAAAGCTTTCGCGCGCTCTTTCAGAATCAAGTACATTCGCATATTTGCAGTTGCTGATTCCCAAACGCCATTGGCATTTTCGGTACGGACTGGCTTGTAATCGAAGTGACGCATGCCGTCATATCCATAGCGCTCCAAAAGATCAACTAAGAAGAAGGCGTTCTTTAAATCGCCGTGACCGAATACAAAATCTTGATCGTACTTTGGTCCGCGCTGACCGTTTAGGTCAATGTGGAATAACTTTTTCTGCCATAAAGCTTGCGCAATTCCGTGAACGAAGTTGAGGTTAGCCATCTGCTCGTGACCAACTTCTGGATTCAAACCAACCAACTCTGGATGTTCTAAAGTACTAATAAATCCAAGTGCATGGCCAATGGTTGGTAGAAAGATATCGCCACGTGGTTCGTTTGGTTTTGGTTCGATTGCAAATTTAATATCATACTTATTATCAAGAACATATTGACCAAGAATGTTGAAACCTTCGCGGTAGCGATCTAACGCAACATAAGCATCTTTTGAGCTTTCGGATTCTGCACCTTCGCGGCCGCCCCAGCAAACATAAATCTTTGCTCCTAATTCGACGGCCAAATCGATATTTCGCATTACTTTGCGAATTGCATAGCGACGAATATCTTTATCATTTGAAGTTAATGCACCATCTTTAAAAACTGGATGAGAAAATAAATTAGTTGTTGCCATCGGAACTTTCATTCCAGTTTCATCTAAAGCTTTCTTAAAGCGATCAATATGCGCACGGCGATTTGAATCATCAGAACCAAATGGAATTAAGTCATCGTCGTGAAAAGTAACTCCGTATGCTCCACGTGCTGCTAACTCTTTAACAGTTCTTACTGGATCTAACGCATCACGAGTTGCATCGCCGAACGGGTCACGCGCCTGCCAACCAACGGTCCAAAGTCCGAAGGTGAATTTATCTGCAGGTGTTGGTGTGTATGACATTAATGTGCCCTTTCGAAGCTTCGATTTTGAATATCGCTAATCTATTACTAACCTACTCCAGTTCCAATACTCCAGCGGGAGTGGTGAAACGGCAGACACGCAGGTCTTAGGAACCTGTGCCTTACGGCGTGTGGGTTCAAGTCCCACCTCCCGCACCAGATTCAATAAATTTTTTATTTAATCCTCTTTAATCCAATTTAATCCAAATTAAAGGTATTAAATCTTCCCAACTCTTCAAAACCTACAGATTTATATGTGGCAATTGCAGCTTCATTCTTCGCCATCACGCCCAAAGCCACATAGTTGATTCCTCTTTTAAAACATTCAGAAATTAAAGCTTTAGTGACTTTTTTGCCTAAACCTTGACCGCGCTGCTCTTTTGAAACAACGATTGCAGAAAGTACATGGCCACCTGATTCCCATTCGCAAATTGCGCCTACTGCCGTTTGATCAATTGCTACCCATGCTAGAACTTCATCATCTTCAGCTCGAATAGAGAGTTCTGGTGCATTCTTTTCAATCAATGAATTGATAATTTCAAAATCGGTGATAACTTCGTATGCCACTTGGAAATCCTTAGTCTCAATTCCATAAGCATCCCACTGCCCTGCTAATTTGAAATCTTGGGTAAGAGATTTTGGAGTGGATCGAGTAAGGGCAAAGCTACTCCATCGATGGTCTATTTTCGGATTTGGGCCAAATCCGAATCCAAAATATGGATTATCGATTCGAGTAATTGATAAAGATTCTCCATCTGTTTTCGCATCAACGAATTTAGATTGAGGAACCCAAATTTCTATGAACTTACTTGATATCGAAAGTTTTTCGCAGGCTATAAGTAGTTGATTAAATTTCACTTAATAGCTTTTCCACGCGGGATTTTATTTCATCTCTAATAATCCGAACTGGTTCTATACCTTGACCAGCCGGATCATCCAACTGCCAATCCTCATATCTTTTTCCCGGATAAAACTTGCAAGTATCACCACAACCCATTGTGATAACTACATCGGAAGCAATTACCGCTTCATCTGTAAGGATTTTTGGTTTGTTATTTGCAATATCAATGCCCACTTCAGCCATTGCCTGTACAGCAACTGGATTAATTGAATCCTTTGGTGCGCTGCCTGCTGAAAGAACTTCAACTTTTCCAGCGCCAAGAGTTTGCATAAAACCTGCAGCCATTTGGGAACGGCCAGCATTATGGACGCATACGAATAAAACGGTCTTCATTTGAATACAATCCTACCTATGGAGCTTTTAATTGCATCTTTCTTTCTGCTAGTTGGCGCAGAAATACGAAATGAATTAGAGCATAAGAAAGAGCTAGTGGCACCAATTCTTGCCGCACTGGGAGGAATGATTCTTCCAGCATTCATCTTCCGTTTACTTCAACCAGACTCGCAAGGCTGGGGCGCAGTGATGCCGACAGATATTACGTTGGCGCTTGCGGTAATTGCGTTACTTGGGAAAAGAATCGATCCAAAACTTCGATTATTTGTTCTAGCTTTGGCGGTTGCTGATGATTTTCTTTCTCTAATAGTTATCGGGATTTTTTATAGCGGAAAATTGAATCTGGCTACCTCTGCATCGACAATTCTTGCTGCAATTATTGGAGCGCTACTACCTAAACGAGCGCTTGTAATTAAATACCTAACTCCTTGGTCGTTTTATGTAGTTACTCCGTTTGTCGTTATATCTCACTTCCCAACACATTTTGAATTTAATCAAACTGTCAGCTCCTACTTAATTGCTCGTATTATTGGAAAAGTTGTTGGTATTTCGCTTGTTGCTTGGTTTATTCTTAAAAAAGAGATGATAGGTGTTGGGTTGCTCTGCGGTATGGGCATGACAGTTTCGATAGTTATTGCAGAAATTTCTACTGCTGGAGCCGAGCTCGAAGGAATTCACACCGGAATCTACTTGGCATCATTAATTTCTGGTGTACTCGGATATATCTGGCTGAGAGTAAGAGCTTGAATATCAAACTAGCATCGCGAAGCGATGTTCCCGCAATGCGTGAAATCTTCAATGAAGTCCTAAGGAACTCAAATTCGATCTACCGCGAAGAAGAAGTTTCTTTAGAGGAACGTTACGAATGGTTTGATGAAAAAATCAACCATGGTTTTCCGATATTTGGGGCATATGAAGATGATAAGTTAATTGGATATGCAGGCTACGGAACATGGAGAGCCGCACAGG
>JALRDT010000050.1 GCA_023262125.1 Candidatus Nanopelagicaceae bacterium
AATCCTGAGTCCTGGAAAAAAGCAATTAAGCCAAATACCAACGCGTTCTTTGGGGAAACAATCGCTAATCCAAAGAATGAAATTCTGGATATCGAAGCAATTGCAAAAGTAGCGCATGAAAATGGCTTGCCTTTAATTGTAGATAATACTGTTGCAACTCCATTTTTGATAAAGCCGATCGAACATGGTGCAGATGTAGTTGTTCATTCAGCAACTAAATTCTTATCTGGACATGGAAATGCGGTAGTTGGTGCAATCGTTGATTCAGGAAAATTCAATTACGCAAATTACCCTGAAAAATTCAAGAACTTCAATCAGCCAGATCCTTCATATCATGGCCTGGTATACGCTGCGGCATTAGGTGAAGGTTCTGCATTTGGCGCAAATCTCTCTTACATTTTTAAGATTAGATTAACTTTGCTACGTGATATTGGAGCTGCAGTTTCACCATTTAATGCATGGTTATTGGCTCAAGGTTTGGAAACATTGTCACTAAGAATTGAAAGACACGTCGAAAATGCAAAGGCAATTGCGGAATGGCTTGAAAAGCATCCGGATGTAGAGAAAGTCAACTATGCAAGCTTGCCTTCTTCGAAGTGGAATTCACTTGCTAAGAAATATTCTCCGAAAGGTTCGGGAGCAGTGCTCTCATTTGAATTAAAGGGTGGTGTTGAAGCAGGTAAGAAATTTGTTGAATCTCTTAAACTATTTAGTCACGTAGCGAATATCGGAGATGTTCGTTCATTGGTCATTCACCCAGCAACTACCACCCACTCACAACTATCTCCAGAAGAGCAATTGGCTTCTGGTGTGACTCCTGGTCTGGTGCGTTTAAGCCTTGGTCTTGAAAATATCGAAGATATCAAGGGCGATCTTGAGGCAGGTTTTAAAGCCATAAAGGCGTAAATCGAGGGCTAATACCCCGCTATCACTCCTCGATAGCGGGGTATTAGTTTTTCTAGCCATCTATTAAAGTAGCCCTTCTGAAAACAAGGAGTTTTTAAATGGCAAAGAAAAACGGTTTCTTCAACTGGGTCGGCTATAAAGAAGAGACAGAACCATCTATGTCATCCGTTGATCGTATTCGCGAACTAGAAGCGCAATTAGCTGATCTACGTTCAAGAAGAGATATTCGTTCTTTATCTCGTGAAGAATTTGAAATTCTTGCAACCGAAACTGCAGTTGCAATGATTAAATCAGCTCAGATTCGTGAATCAAAGGCGCAAGCTGCATCTGATCGATTAGTCAATGAGACTCAACGCCAATCCAAAGAGGCTATCGAAGCTGCACAAGAAAAAGCGCAATCTATTCTTAATGGCGCAGAGGCGCGTGGTCGTAAGTATATAAAGGCTGCGGAAGATGAGGCAGCCGAAAAAATAGAGCAAGCTGAAATTGCTGCTGAAGATTTGATTGATCAAAAGAAGCGAGAAGGTTCCGCACTCTTAACTTCCGCAAGAAGAGAAGGCGAACAAATCATCGGCGAAGCAACTCAAGATGTACTCGAGTATCGTCAATGGCTTAATGGAGTCATGGAAGAAGCTGGCAGACTCTATAAAATTCAAACTCAATCTTTAGATGCTGCACAAGAAGCGATTCATGCAAGCCGAAATCGTCTGGAAAGCGCATACAGCAGGCTAGCAGAATTGCGCAGTAACGTACTTGAGAACATTAAAGAAGATGGCAGATTAGTCACAAGCCAACCAATTCGAGTAAAGAGCGAACGTGCAAAACCTGCACTCTCTGCTCCAAAGAAGAAGCCGGCTAAGAAATCTGCAGCTGCTAAAAAGAAAAAGTAGTTAATGACAGCCCCGAAAGGGATTCGCTATATCCCCGCTATCGATGGCTTGCGTGCAATTGCCGTCATTGCGGTGCTGCTTTATCACCTTGGATTTAGTTGGATTCCCGGAGGCTTTTTAGGCGTAGACCTTTTCTTTGTTATATCGGGTTATGTAATTACCCGCCTATTACTTGATTCCATTCAAAGATCTGGTGGATTAGATCTTCGTGGCTTTTATGCAGGGCGAATTCGTCGCCTTCTTCCGCCGTTGCTATTTATGTTGGTTATTACCGCAATCTTTGTAGGAGTATGGGCGCCAGATTCAATGCGTCGATTTCTGACCGATGCTCCCTTTGCTTTAACTGGACTAATGAACTGGTGGTTAGTATTTAAAGAGCAAGATTATTTTGAAAGTTTTGGCAGACCACCACTATTGCAACACACTTGGTCATTAGGTGTGGAGGCCCAGTACTACTTGGTTTGGCCTTTGATTCTACTTTTTGTATTAAAAGTTTTTGGCAAAAAAGTTATTCCGACTGCAGCTTTAGCAATCGCTACTTTCTCTGGAATTGCCCTATTTCTAGCTTCAGTTCGTGCGGATATTTCGGCTACACAAGATATTAGCCACGTTTATTTCGGTACTGATACTCACTCAATTGGTCTATTTCTTGGATCAGCCTTAGCGGTCAGTTGGATTCCACAAAACTTAAGAATAAATATTGAAAAACGTGCACAAGACTTTATTGATTTTATCGGCGTCTTCGGCCTGCTTGGAATTCTTACGTCCTTCTTATTTATTCAAGAGGCAGATCCAACTGCTTATCGAATTGCATTTCCTTTAGTTGGAATTTTTGGAAGTGCAATCATTATGTCGATTGTGCACCCAGCTTCAAGATGTGCACCATTATTGCAACATCCATTCTTAGTTTGGATTGGTGAAAGATCCTATGCGATTTACCTTTGGCATTGGATTGTCTTTCAAGTAACTAGACCTGCCCAAGATTTAACAGGCTCTACTTGGGCTCTCTATTTATTCCGTATTTTGGTGGTCTTTGCTCTTGCAGATATCTCTCAAAGATGGATTGAAGTTCCGGTGCGAAATGGCGCAATCTCAAATTGGTTGCGAGGTATGAAATATCGAACCAAAGAGGTTCAGCGACGACAAAAAGCTACAGCTGGATTAACAGTTCTGGCTCTAATTGCGACAATCACCGTCGTAAGCAATAATGCAATCACAATCGCAGATAAAAATAATGCCGTTGTAAAGCAAATGTTTAAAGATGATCAAGTTGCCACAATCAGCAAAATAGATGGACTTTGGGTAGTTGGAGACTCAGTAATTCTTGGGATTAGAAATGAGCTCGAGTCTAAAGAACACATTGGGTTAATCAATGCTCGAGTTGGACGTCAAGCAGGGGAATTACTCGAAATAATCAAAAAAGATAAAGCCAAAATGCAGGGCATGAAGACTGTAATCAACTTAGGAAATAACAACAGGCTGGTTGATACTGAAGTCGCAGAAATCTTTTTTGAACTTAAAGATCAACCATTAGTGGTTGTAGTTAATACTGCCGTGCCCAGAACTTGGAGAGATGAGAATAATCAAATAATTCAACGTGAGTCGATGAATTATCCAAATATTAAAATTGCTGATTGGGCTTTAAAATCAGAAAACCACCCGGAGTATTTTGCTCCGGATGGCGTTCATCTGATTCCTGCGGGTATCTCAGCCTATGTAGCTGAGATTATTAATTACTTATATTGACCTGGAAGTCCGAAAACTTTTCCTTCAGCTTTCTGCCCATCAACATAAACTGCTGAGATCTTAAATGACATCCAGCCTTCTGTATCGCTCTTTGTGATGTCATATTCAGTAACGTCAGTGCCAACCATAGCTACTTCGCTGAATTCTCCACCATTAGATGAGAATTCAATGCTGTAACCCTTCAGGCCTTCTGCTGCAGTTGTCTGATCCCAGAAAATTGTTGCTCCGTCTGCTGTGTAATGTGCAACGATTCCAAGTGGGGCTGCAGTAGTTGAAACAGTTGCAGATGTTGATTCTGTTGGAGTTGCTTCTGCAGTTGGTGATGTTGTTTCAGTAGGTGTAGCAGTTTCGTTTGATTCAGATCCATTTGATAAAACAATTGCACCAAGTGCAAGAATTCCAATTACAACTGCAAGTACTACGCGATTTGAACCACCTTGCTTCTTTGCAGGTGCCGCTGCTTTCGCCGCTGCAACAGGCGCTGCAACAGGCGCTGCACTAGTTACTGCTACTGCTGGAGTAGAAACTTTCTTTGCAGGAGCTTTCTTAGCAACTTTCTTTGCTGCTGCTTTCTTAACAACTTTTTTAGCGGGAGCTTTCTTAGCAACCTTCTTAACTGCAGCTTTCTTGGCAGATGCCTTCTTAACAACTTTCTTAGCAGGTGCCTTCTTTGCTGCTTTCTTAGCAGGCGCTTTCTTCGCGGCCTTCTTTGCAACTTTCTTTGTAGCCACTTAGTTCTCCTAAATAATTTGGCTTAATAACTGGGGAAATTTTAGCCGATTATGTATGGAGCGATGGCTCGCATCGCTTTACCGCGATGACTAATTGCATCTTTTTCCTGCGCAGAAAGCTCGGCGGATGAGCAATTCAAGCCATCTGGCTGGAAAAGTGGGTCATAACCAAAGCCACCAGTGCCTTTTAATTGATGCAAGATCTTGCCGTAAAAGCGCCCCTCTTCTACTTTTTCAAAGCCATCAGGGCGAACATATGCAGCTACACAAATGAAATAGGCGCCTCGTTTTTCATCAGGCACATCTCTTAATTCAAGGAGCAATTTTTCATTATTTGCCTCATCGCCTTTTCCCGAATATCGAGCTGAAAAAAGTCCCGGCGCTCCATTTAGCGCATCGACACATATCCCACTGTCATCTGCTAAAGCAGAATGTCCAGTTAATTTACAAACCGTTCGCGCTTTCAAAAGAGAATTTTCTTCAAAAGTTTCCCCAGTTTCTTCAATGTCACCGATATCTGGAAAAACGTCAAGTCCAACTACTTCCAAATTTGTGGCTCCAAATTCCGCCAGAATCCGACGAAACTCAATTACTTTGCCGGAATTTTTAGTTGCTAAAACTAATTTCATGAAAGTGAATTAATTTGTAACTTAGCCAGCTCTGCGCAGCCTTCAACTGCCAAATCCAGTTCATGAACCCATTGATCTTGTGACGACCGAATCCACAACGAGCCCTCAACCAGTCAACCTCATAGACACTAATACACCAACTGAACACATTCGAGAATCCAACGAACATACAACAATCATTGACCAATCTAATCACAAC
>JALRDT010000057.1 GCA_023262125.1 Candidatus Nanopelagicaceae bacterium
AATTGCAGTTTTAAAATCTGGAGTAAATGGTAACGCCCATACTTTATCGCCAGAACGTTCACCAGCTGCTTTTACTTTGTCAGCAAAGTTTGTATTGTCTGACAACAATGCAGAAAAGAACGGCCCGACTGCGTAAATACATGCACCTGTTAAGGTTGCAATGTCGATAACCGCATGCAATTCATAATTTTTTGTAACATAGGATAACGCATCAGCTAAAACTAAACGACCTTCGGCGTCAGTGTTACGAACTTCTGCAGTTTTGCCATTATAAAATCGTAAAATATCACCAGGTTTTAACGAATCTGGACCAATTAAATTTTCGGTAATCGCTGCAACGGCAATCACATTCACGTCTGGTTGCAACTGAGCAAGCGCTACAATCGAGTTAGATAGAAAGAGTGTGTTTTATGGGTTCAGTTGTAAAGAAGCGTCGCAAGCGCATGGCCAAGAAGAAGCACAAGAAGCTTCTTAAGAAGACACGCATTCAGCGCCGCAACGCTAAATAATTTTAAGGTTTTAGCGAAACAAGTTGTCCGTTTATACCGGCAACTAGATTACGAACCCCATTTAAAGTAATCCAACCATTTTGAATTGGATCATCACTTTGCCAACCACTAATTAAAGATACTTTCTTTGAAATAGTGTCCAAAGCGCATAAACGCTTCTGGCAACCTAAAATTAAAGTTGTTCCATTTAAATTAAGTGGAGCGCTTGGTGTGCCAAATTTGGCGGTGGTAAAAATAGTAGTTTCGCCATCAATTACGCGAACTCGAACATGATTTGGATTTGGAAGAGTGGCACCAGTTGCAGCTAACCAACTAGCGATAATTTTTGAACCTACTTTATTTATTGAAACATCGTAGCCGAGAACAGATGCACTATTGCTTGGCGAATCTAAAGTTTCATAAATCCAACTATTAGCACTCGCACTATCGCGTGAAGCCAATCTAACTTCACCGGAAGTCACTTCACGTTTTTGATTGAAGACTAGTACCGAGTCATAAATCAAATGGGTTGTAGCACCGGACTGATAAGCCTTTAGATGAAATGCAACATCTCCGGTGGTTCGACCCTCGGTTTTACGATCACCATCAATAAGTTCGTAGCTCCATTTATTAGCTCGCTTGACTGCACCTAGCAAGACTCCTTGGCTCTCATCTCTGTAAAAGACTTGCAAAGTCGTGGTAGATGCAACGCACGCACTTGAATACGAAACATCGCTTCCGGTTCGTACTCTGGAAATTTGATCATATGGCTGAATAGTTGGAGCATTTCCATCAACAATTTCAAAGACATAAGAGGTGTCGGTTATGGTCGCATGACGCAAATCATTATCGACGATATCTCCATAAAAAAGATGAATTACTTGTCTGGCCCCGCTACCTGTTGAGCATAGAGTTAAATGTCCGCCTAATTTATTAGATGTACGACCCGAGCCACCGCCCATTCCATCAATAACAGTCTTTTTCCATGCACCGTTAACAAATATGGCAGTTCTTAAAGTACCGGTCTTGCTACTTATGTAAGCAACAAATGGTTTGTTATTTAACATTGCTGATGCCACAAATTTCGCATCACTTGCACTGTCAATTATTGAAGATTTCCAACTTGCAATAGGCGTAACGGCTTCACTGGTTATGGGTTCTGAAGTTCCATTATTATTTATTGCAGTAACTGCAAATGTATATGAAGTTCCGTTCTTTAGACCTTTGACGGTATATGGACTTGAATTTGCATAATCAATTACGCCAGTTTTTATATTTTTTATTGAATAACTTGCCACTTGAGCGGTACGCACATTCGTAGGCGGATTAAAAGTAATTATTGCGCTGGAATCTCCCACAAGAACTTGAAGATTTCGAACTGGATTTGGAATACCAACTGCAATACCTGCAGGTGGTTTATTACGCATATCTTCAAGCATTCCCAGCAATAGAGCGCCAGGTTCGCGGAAAACTTCACCTGCATCGAGGTTAGGTGTCATTAATGAATTCACGCCTGCACTTTGAAAAGTTGCTTCATCTAAATGTGAAACGGATGATCCGCTCTCATATCTACTGGGTGCATAAATTTTTGGCTTAATTCCGCCATTGGCAGCAATGCCTTTTGGTCCAGACCAAGATAAATTTGAAGTGAGCGCTTTACCTAATTCAAGACTTGGTGAAGGTAAGTCACTCAAGCGTCGTCCATCATCTAATTGAAGATAAGCATCATAAGGTGTTGGTTGTTCTATAGATCCATAACCGAAGAATGGGTCATACGAATCGGTCGATAAGAAACCAAGCCCATGACCAATCTCATGAATGAAAACTGATTGCAAATCAAATTCAGAACCAGATGGTTTTCCATCGCCGCGAGTATTCCAAGGCGCAGCTGAATTTACTTGTATAACCATCTCAGGATTGTTCTTATCTAAGTCGCGTCCTGCTAAAGCATTTGCCAAAGCAGATGGATACCAAAGTGTGGCATCAGGTGCACTTACAAAATTGCTGAAGTAATTACCTGGTCGCGCACTTCCTAATAAACCGTAAACAGTTGAACGGCCCCATGTAGCTTCAACACTAATTGGGACGTTTGATTTGAAATTAGCAGCCCAGACGTCGACCGCAGCTTGAATTTCGCTCTGAGCCCATGCGGGGAAATTATTGTAAGTAACTTCAAATTTAGATTTTGCTTCAAGACGTGCGCCACTATTTGTAGTTGCGTTATAAGTTTGAACATTTGTAGCGCCAGCAAAGATGTGTCCCCAAACAGTTGATTCGCGTTTGTAGAAGAGAGCTGATGCGGGAGGTGCGAATAATGGCGCCAGCAATATAGTGGCGATTATTGCGGCTAGGCTCCGGCGCTTCACGCATGAAACCTACCAAATAGACTTAACTCCATGAAGCAGTCGATAGTCACAATATATGGTCGTACTGGCTGCCATTTATGTGAAAATGTTGCGAATTTGCTCAAGCCACTTGAAAACTCCCTCAACATAAAAATTGAAGAGCAATTAATTGATGGAGATAAAGAGTTAGAAGATCTTTACGGACAATTAATTCCGGTGGTTCATATTGATGGGAAACATTTTTCACATTTCCGCGTCGAACTAGAAGAGTTTAAAGCTTTCCTTGAAAAACATCGTCAGCATCAATAATTTTGTAGCTATAACCTTGCTCAGCTAGAAATCGCTGACGATTCTGTGCAAAATCTTGATCTACAGTGTCACGACTTACAACTGAGTAAAAACGCGCACTTCTACCATCTGATTTAGGCCTCAAGATGCGACCTAAACGTTGCGCCTCTTCTTGACGGCTACCGAAAGCACCACTTACTTGAATTGCAATTGTGGCATCAGGTAAATCAATAGAGAAATTGGCAACTTTTGAGACAACCAAACATTTAATCTCACCAGTTCGGAAAGCAGCAAATAGCTCTTCGCGTTCTTTTACGGGAGTTTCACCTTTAATTACTGGCACGCCAAGCTTTTCACTAAGTTCATCTAACTGTGAAATATATTGTCCAATAACTAAAACTTGATCGTCAGCATGCTTCTCTACGAGTGCTTGAACTACTTTGGTTTTTGTGGAGGTTGTAGCGCACATTCGATATTTCTCTTCAACTTCTGCAGTCGCATATGAGAGTCTCTCTGTTTCAGAGAGCGTTGCACGGATTTCAATACATTCAGCAGGTGCGATATATCCTTGAGATTCGATCTCTTTCCAAGGAACATCAAAGCGCTTTGGGCCAATCAATGAGAAAACTTCGCCTTCCATTCCATCTTCACGAACTAATGTCGCAGTTAACCCTAAGCGACGTCGAGATTGAATATCTGCAGTAAATCTGAAAATCGGTGCAGGCAATAGGTGCACCTCATCATAAATAATCAATCCCCAGTCATATGAATCAAATAGATCTAGATGGGCATAAACACCATTCTTCTTCTTGGTCATAACTTGGTAAGTTGCAATAGTTACTGGGCGAATCTCCTTTTTTGCACCGCTATATTCGCCGATCTCATCCTCAATAAGTGTGGTGCGGCGCAGCAATTCATCGCGCCATTGACGTGCAGCAACTGTGTTGGTCACCAGAATCAGAGTTGTCGCTTTTGCATGTGACATTGCGGCAGCGCCAACAATTGTTTTGCCGGCACCACAAGGTAGAACAACTACACCGCTTCCGCCATGCCAGAAACCTTCTGCAGCATGCTCTTGGTATTGACGTATGTTCCAACCATCTTGATTTAAATCAATTGGGTGAGCTTGACCATCAACATAACCTGCAAAATCTTCAGCTGGCCAACCTAATCTAAGTAGGTGTTGTTTGATAGCGCCTCTTTGCGATGGATGTACGGCGATTGTTTCTTTATCTATTCTGGCGCCTAGTAATGGTGCAATCTTCTTTGCGCGAATTACTTCCTCTAGAACTGCGCTATCTGTTGTGACTAAAACCAATCCATGAATTGGATTTGATTCCAGTCGCAATCGCCCGTATCTAGACATGGTTTCAGCTACATCTAGAAGTAATGAATGAGGAACTGCGTACCGAGAATATTTAATTAAAGTATCAATAACATTTTCTGCATCATGCCCAGCGGCTCGAGCATTCCATAGACCAAGATTTGTTAATCGGTAAGTGTGGATATGTTCAGGTGAGCGCTCTAATTCGGCAAAAGGTGCAATAGCACGCCGGCATTCAGTGGAATTTGGATGATCAACATCGAGCAGAAGTGTTTTGTCGCTCTGGACAATTAGTGGTCCATCGCTCACTTTAATAACTCCTTAATAAATGCATTTAGAAAGTTCTTTCGTTCTTCAATTGCTTTGATGCTGGCCCATTCATTTACAGCATGAGCACCGCCACCGATTGCGCCTAAACCATCTAAAACGCGGGCACCGGCCGCGGCAGCGAAATTGCCATCGCTTGCGCCTCCAACTTGAGCTGACCCCAATGGCGCCATTCCTATTGATTTAGCTACCTTTTCGGCGATCTCATAAAGTTCTTTGCAAGAAGTAGGTTCTAGTACTGGACGATTTAATCCACCAGTGATTTCTATTTGGGCACCAGGTGTAATTGCAGTTAAAGATTGAATTGCGCGATCAACTCTTTCAAGATCACTTTGACTAAATGAACGAGCGTCAATCTCTAGAGTAGCTTCTGCCGGGACCGTATTTGCAGTTGTGCCACCCTTTAACATAGTTGGCACTACAGTCGTTCCAAATTCTGAAATTTCTAACTCTTTTAAATTTAAAATTTGCGCAGCAATTTCAACGGTCGCGTTGATTCCTTTTTCTGGTTCAAGGCCAGCGTGTGATGCCAAGCCGACTGCTTTCACTACATACATAGCAGTACCTTTGCGCCCAGTTTTAACTTTGCCATCTAAGGAAGCTTCAAGAACTAAAACAGCATCCGCTGTTTTTGAAACTTGTATGATCAATTCTTTAGAGGCATGGCTTCCAATTTCTTCATCAGTAGTAGCTATCAACGCAACTGAACCTTGAATATCCTTTAGCGCATAAAGAGCTTGGATAAATCCAACTTTCATATCGAAAGTTCCTGGACCACGCAGAACATCCCCGTCAATCTGCCAAATTGGATTAAAGGAACCAATCGGCCAGACTGTATCCAGATGGCAGAGCAGAACTACTTTTGGATTCTTATCGCCCCACCAAAATACTGGACGGCCATTTACTTCAAGAATTTCAGCTGCAGTACCTAATTCACGAGTAGCTATTTCGTTAGCAAGTTGAACTACTTTTTTGCAGGCAGATAAATCTTCAGATGGTGATTCACAACGAACCAAACTTTCTAAATCCTGCAACATAGGGGCAATTCTGCCAGTTTCGATGGTCATAGCGGAGCGACCCCTGTAATACGTATGATTTTGAAGGTTTGCAGCTCACCAGAACTGTGATCTCGAGCGAGTAGCACTCCATTGGCAATTTGTTGTGGGTCAACAATTCGATGGGAAACTCCACCATTGTTATCTGCATATCCAATAGAAAGAGTTCGATCTAAATTCTTATTTAGAATTTCAAGAGTTTCGTTAGCAGTAGTTCTTGGTATTGCTCCGCTATTTCGAAGTTGACTCTGTTTTGCAGTGGATTTTTCTCCAACTTGAATTGCGCGGATTGCACTTGCAATTGCTTCTGAAGTAGGTGGTTCAATCTCACCAACAATTCGAGGAGGCTTTGGTCGGTTCTTGACCCTCTTATTATGTGGAGAGCTAAGAAGAATTCCTTGGGCACTCTCAGCAGCGGGAAGATATCCATTATTTCTGAGCACATTCAAAACTTCATCAATGTCAAAATCAGAAACTAAAACTGTTGGAGCAATTTGGCGTAGCGCCACATCAATTCTCTTATCCGCCAAAATTTCTGAGAGAACTGAAGGATCTTCACATCTTAAATAACAATGAATAGCTCCAACACGAAGTTGGCCATGTTTACGTGCGGTATCTGTAATCATGTAATCAAGTGGTTGCGGCAACGGGCTTTTAGAAATTCTGGTTAAGAATTTAATGATTTCCGAACTAGATTTTCCATGATCAAGACCTCTACGAATCGAACTTTCTGTAAATCGATAAACTGTGGCAGCGCCACGACTTTCGATATCAGCAATCTGACTCATCTCTACTGCTAACTCATGTTGCAGCGGCCCCGGTGCAATTGCAGTCTGATCGCTTTGTATAGTGATGAAGTCAATCGGTGTAGGTAGCGCTGCATTAACACCCAACTCTTCATCTCCTTCTAATAGTTCTGCAGCGAAAGTTGAAAGTGCGCCTAATCCAGTAATACCAAGCCATTCACACTCTTCTAGAGTCCACTTAACTAAATCATCACGCAGATTTGCGCCACGGCGAAGCGGTGCGAGCCACTTCATTCGCTCAGTAAACGAGCTAACCGAAGGGGAAAGTTCTACATTGCTGCGAAGTTCTTCAAGTACTCGAGAGCGAATATTTGCAGCGCTAACGCGATCTAACTCTGGTCCTAGAGCCGAGAATTTCTGATCACTTCTGCCTACTAATCCAGATACTCTGGATGTGATCAACCATAACGAAACAATATTTCGCCACTTGGTTTCGAAATCTTGCGTAAGCCAGATATCAAATGAATTAGTAGGCGCAATTGTTTCGTCGGCATCAATGGCCACTAATCCAGATAAATAACAGAGCTCTGCAACAAATGCTGCACATCCTTCTGACACACCTAAATGTTGTGCAACGTCTTTTAAGTCTCTGACTCCAACACCGCCTGCTCGAAGTGCCGTCGGTGCAGTTTCGCCCCAGAAGTTAAGTAACTCTTCACACCACCTAAGTACATTTGAAATATTTGCAATTGCGGCGCGATCTATATCGCTCTGGTTATATTTCTTACCATCTAAGTCCGGCGCTTTATCTGCTAAATCTTTATGAACTTTTCCGCCACGTAAATGAATTGCTACTTCAGCAGGCATAACCACATGTCGCTGGTCCAATGGCACCACAAAATGATGATCCAATAACCAAGCAATTCCAGGTCCAGGATTTTTGATATCACCTACGCTGCCACGTGGAGGACCCCAGCAAAGTGCACTCATCACTTTCTTGGCACTTTCTGGCGCATCATTTAATTTCTTTAAATCTAATTTAGTCAAAGAGCGGGGTCCTAAACCTGCAGGCTCGGCACCTATAGCTTCTCTGACTTGAGTAGGAATTACTCCTTCGTAAATTAAAGCTAAATCTTCGAATTTCGCAAATGCAAATCGAGCCGAAGTAGAGGTTATTTTCTCGAGCTCTTTCACCTTTATTGGCTCTTCTAACACCAATAGAGCTTCAAGAACTTGAAGTTCAAATGCATTAAGTGAATCAATTACTCGAGCGATACTAGGACCGCTATTTGCGCGAACAGATAGCGCTGCATAATCAGGCGGAGTTGGGGATATTAAATCTGGTCTTAAAGAGAAGAGTCGCTCCAATGCCGCATCATCGAGTGAGCGCAGATAGTCGGCGAAGGTGCGATACATAACCTGCCAATATTAGTCGCTTCTCTTATCTCCTCGCGACCTGGGCGTGATCCAAGCGCCTAATGCAACAAATCTGCTTACGGTGGGACCTAGCCAACGGTTCAACTTTCGGAATCTTCGAAAATCAACAATCTCCCAAGTTTCAGCTAAAGCCTTGATACGAAGACGCGCATCTGGATTGATTGCATGAGGCGTGCCAACTGATTGCAGTAATGGAAAATCACTTGCGCTGTCAGAATAGGCATGACAATTAAGTAAGGAGAAACCGCGTTCGGCGGCAAGTTCGCGAACTGCTCGCGCTTTTTCAACGCCATGAAGAATACTGCCATTTAAATGTCCAAGATATTTTCCATTTTCAATGGCAACTTTAGTTCCGATGGCTCCGGTGAAACACCAGTAGCACCGGTGTTCGTCGACGGACAAAAAACCGTAACATTAAAAGGCGATAACATCGCTAACGAATTTCGCCAGATCGTCGACAATTACGTTCGTGAAAAATATCCCAGAAAAGCGAGCTGATGAC
>JALRDT010000070.1 GCA_023262125.1 Candidatus Nanopelagicaceae bacterium
GGAGGCAAGGTCAACTGCCGAGAACACCCAAGACCTCTCTCATGCACACATGTATTCGCACCGCACTCGTGCATGTAATTCTCTCGATTGCATGCGCAGCCTGTCCGTACGCATACATGTGTACTCAGGTACACTGACCATCTCTGGCATCGCTCTAGGTTTCATCTATGTCTTGATTTCACTTGGCTACACCATGGTTTACGGAGTGCTCCGTATGATCAACTTCGCCAACTCTGAAATCTTCATGTGGGGTACTTTCGCATCTGTAGTCGTGACGGAACGTATTTTTAGTTTCACACCTACATCAGATCCTGCTAAGGGCGGCAAGTTAATTTTAGTTCTGCTTCTTTGTTTAGTTGCAGCTATGGCAACTTCAGCGATTGTGGCAATCGTTGTCGAATTTGTAGCGTATCGAAGACTTAGAGCAAAAGGCGTCAACCGTCTTGCAACTTTAATTTCAGCAATCGGTATGTCAATTGCACTTTCAGAAGGTATGCGCATCTTGACTGACTCTCGCCCGGTAAACGTGCCTCGCGTTCTTGAGAAGTCGACCATGTTTAATATTTTTGATGCCCATGTACGTATAGACAACGTCGTAGTCATTGTTGCAGGTGCAGTGATATTTATAATGCTTGAGCGTTTTATCAAACTTTCTCGTATGGGCAAGGCAATCCGTGCAGTTTCAATGTCAGAAGAGACATCCAAATTAATGGGCGTCAATCTAAATCGAGTTATCACCATAACTTTCGCAATCGGTGGTCTGGCAACAGGAGCCGCAGCATTCTTTTACACAACAGTTTATGAAATTACTAAGTTTGACGTTGGTTTCACCATGGGTATCGCAGCCTTTACCGCTGCAGTACTTGGCGGAATCGGCAATATCCGAGGTGCAATGGCTGGCGGTATCGCTCTAGGTCTTCTAGAGACATATGCCGCAGCAATACTTGGCACTCAATGGAAGGCTATTACCGTATTCGTAGTTTTGATTCTCGTACTCCTATTTAGACCAACTGGTCTCTTCGGAGAAGCGATCCAGACAGGAAGGGCGTAACGGTTATGAATATGAATTTCAATCTCCGTGACTGGGGCGCAGATAAATGGGAGCGCTCTAACCGAATCCAAAGAGTTGGTTTGGTGCTTGCATTTATTGCGGCAGCAGCTTGCTTACCATTCCTTGGAATTAGTTTCTTAGATACTCCAAATGCTTCCTATACCGCAGTTCTAGTTCACCCTGTTGCCATGTTCGTCTTGATGGCGCTTGGACTAAATATTGTGGTTGGTAAGTCAGGTATGTTGGATTTGGGTTACGTTGCTTTCTTTGCTCTTGGCGCATATGCCATGGGTATTCTGGGTGTTCGTTATAGCTGGAACACTTGGGAAGTTATGCCAATTGGAATCTTGCTTGCAATGTTCGCAGGCCTTCTTCTTGGTTTCCCAACTTTGCGCCTTCGTGGTGATTATTTAGCTATTGTCACGATGGGTTTCGGAGAAATTATTCGCATCATCGCACTTAACTGGGGCAGTTTAACTAATGGTCCAAACGGAATCGCTGGCGTGCCAATGCCTCCTGCAATTTTGGGTCAAGAGTTTGACTTAGTAGATCAGAAACTTTTCTATTGGGTTGTTTTAGTGATGATTCTTCTGACAATTTGGATGATCCGTCGTTTAACAGTGCGCCGCCCAGGTCGTGCATGGGAAGCGATTCGTCAAGATGAAGATGCAGCAGAGCTAATGGGAGTTCGCGCACTTCGATACAAAATCTGGTCATTTACATTAGGCGCATCAGTAGGTGGTGCAGCGGGCGTACTCTTTGCGTCCAAGAACCTATTTATCTCTCCAGAGCAGTTCAAATTGAACGTCTCAGTTTTGATCCTTGCTTGCGTCGTATTTGGTGGAATCGGAAACATCTGGGGCGTAATCCTTGGTGCGGCAATCCTTGGCTATCTACCAGATCGAATTCGCTTTATTTCTGACGAACGTATGTTGGTATTTGGATTGGTGTTAGTGCTAGTCATGAACTTCCGCCCAGATGGTTTATTACCACGTAAGAAACGCGAAAAAGCTCTTGTGAAGAAGGGGGCGTAACAATGTCAAAACATCTACAAAAAGAGACTAGAGATGATGCAGTACTTTCGTTACGTAATGTCACAATGCGATTCGGTGGAGTTACTGCATTAAATGAAGTAAATATTGATCTTTATCCTGGAGAAATTTTGGCATTAATTGGACCAAATGGTGCAGGAAAGACCACCGTCTTTAACGTAGTAACCGGTGTATACCAAGCAACTGAGGGCGATATTCTCTTTAATGGTGAGCGTTTGAATGGAATGAAGCGCTTTGATATCACTAAATTAGGAATCGCTCGCACTTTCCAGAATATTCGCCTCTGGGGAGACATGACTGCACTTGAGAATGTTCTTACCGGAACCGATGTACATAAAAAATCAGGTCTAATGGGTGCGCTCTTTGGTTCACCTCGTGCTCGTCGAGAAGAGCGCGAAGGTCGCGAGAAAGCTATGGAGATTCTCAAATTCATAGGTATCGATGAATATGCAGATCGCTTGGCGAAGAATCTTCCTTACGGTGTGCAACGAAGATTAGAGATTGCCCGCGCAATGGGAACTGATCCAAAGGTTATTTTGCTCGACGAACCTGCTGCCGGTTTTAATCCAGCAGAAAAGGTCGAACTTGCAAACACCATTAAGAAGATACGCGATGCTGGATATACAGTTCTATTAATCGAACACGATATGTCCTTAATCATGGGAATTTCAGATCGAGTAATTGTTATCGATTTCGGAACCAAAATTGCCGATGACATTCCATCAGCAGTTCAAAATGACCCTCGAGTTATTGAGGCTTACCTAGGAGCACCTGCAGATGCGTCTTGAAATTAAAGATCTACATGTCTTCTACGGAAAAATCGAAGCCATCAAAGGCGTTTCAGTAAACGTAAATCAAGGTGAAATTGTTACCTTGATTGGTGCAAATGGTGCCGGTAAAACCACAATGTTAAAAACTGTTTCTGGCATTCGCCCAGTAACAAGTGGCCAAATTCTTTTTGATGGCCAAGACATTAGCAAAGTACCTGCTCACGAAAGAGTTGAGATGGGAATTTCACAAGCGCCAGAGGGGCGTGGAATTTTCCCTGGGATGACCGTTCTTGAGAATCTTGAGATGGGTAAATTCTTCCGTGGCAATCGCAAAGCTGAGATGCAGGAAGATTTAGATCACGTTTATCACTTATTCCCACGTCTAAAAGAGCGCGCCTCACAATTTGGTGGAACGTTATCTGGTGGAGAGCAGCAGATGTTGGCGATTGGTCGTGCATTAATGCAGCGTCCAAAAGTTCTGTTGCTCGATGAACCGTCAATGGGTCTTGCGCCGATGATGATTCAAAACATCTTTAATATCATCACTCAGATCAATAAAGAGGGAACCACAATTCTTCTTGTTGAGCAGAATGCACAACAGGCGCTTCAACGCGCACACCGTGCTTATATTCTGGAAGTTGGACATGTTACTAAAGAAGCTCCTGCAAAGGATTTATTAAATGATCCTGCAGTTAAGGAAGCTTATTTAGGAACAGGTGCACACTAATAAGTTTTAATCATTAAGAATTAAGCAAGTGATACGGGCAGTGCAAGTGCGCTGTCCGTCTTCATTTGTAATCTCTATGTTGTAACTACAAAGAGTTCTACCTAAAGAAATTGCAGTAGCAACTGCGGTAACAATTCCTTTAGTTGCTGTTTTATGGTGAGTTGCATTTATATCAACACCAACAATTCTGCGATTTGGACCAGCATGCAACCAAGATCCGATTGAACCTAAAGATTCTGCAAGAACTACATTTGCGCCACCATGCAAATATCCAAGTGGTTGGGTATTGCCTTCAACTGGCATTGTTCCAACTAAACGCTCCGGAGTTGCTTCTAGAATCTTGATGCCCATCTTCTTATCGAGGGCAGCTTGACCACGACCATTTAATAGCTCCATGAAATCCATAATCAAAAGGTAACATCATAAGATGCATGCGTGGGGAAGAAACTTCTATTAATTGATGGCCATTCAATGGCATACAGAGCTTTCTTCGCTCTTCCTGTTGACGCTTTCACGACTGCATCGGGTCAGCATACGAATGCAGTTTACGGTTTTTCAAATATGTTGATGACTTTGATTAAGGATGAACAACCTACTCACGTTGCGGTCGCTTTTGATGTTTCGCGCAAAACTTTCCGAACTGAAAAATTTCCAGAATATAAGGCCACCAGAAGTGCTACTCCTGATGAATTTCGTTCTCAAATCCCTTTAATACATGAAGCTCTTAAAGCGATGAACATTAATGAATATTCTTTAGAAGGTTTCGAAGCAGATGATTTATTGGCCACAATTTCTAAACGTGCAGTCGATGAAGGTTTTGTAGTTGCTATCTGTACTGGAGATAGAGATAGTTTTCAATTGGTGACCGAACAGATCACTGTTTTATATCCGAAAAAGGGTGTTTCAGAAATGGCTCGCATGACACCCGCTGCTGTTTTTGAAAAATATGGATTGACTCCAGCGCAGTATCCTGATTTTGCCGCGCTTCGAGGAGACCCAAGCGATAACTTACCTTCCATTCCAGGCGTGGGAGAGAAGACTGCAGCTAAATGGATTATTGAATATGGATCATTCTCTAATTTAGTCAAGAAGATAGATGAAATTAGCGGCAAAGTTGGCGACTCATTACGTGCAAACATTGATTCTGCTATCCGAAATCGAGAATTAACTCAACTAATTTCTGATGCGCCAATAAATTTCAACTTAACAGATATGAATTGGAATGGTTTTAACTACGATGCATTACGAGAAATATTTGCAAAACTGGAATTTCGAAGTTTAATTGCCAAGTTGCCTTCCAAGGCTGATAGCGTCCCTGAAGCAGTCGATATTAAATTCTCTTCTCCCGAAGAAGTTACAGAAAAACTTAAGAAGTTTACAGGCACAATTGGTTTTCTATTTGAATTATTAGATGAACGATTAAGTTCATATGCAGTAGCAATATCGCCAAGTGAAGTTTATTTAGTTATGTCTGATGAGATTGGGCCTTGGCTAGCTGATCCAGGCATTCAAAAAATTTCACATGATTTTAAATCACTTGCAAGGACCATTGAATTTAAAGGCGTGGTCTTTGATACCTCTCTTGCCAGTTACTTAGTTGACCCAGGGAATCGTTTGACTGAGATTGATGAAATTCTTGAACGATGGGGCTTAACTGATGCTTCTCTCTCCGCCAAAGCCGGGGCGCTATTTTCTTTGCGCGATAAATTAACTGAAGAACTATCAGCACGTAATGCTCTAAAGCTCCTTATTGATCTAGAAATTCCAGTAGCCCAAAGCCTCTCCAGGATGGAGCGTTTTGGGGTAGCGATAGATAAAAAGGTGCTTAAGGCTCAAAGTGAAGATCTTCAGAAAGAAGTTGCCAAGCAGAGTCAGATTGCTTTTGAGGCAGCAGGCCATGAATTCAATGTAGCTTCACCAAAGCAGTTGCAAGTAGTGCTCTTTGATGAATTGAAATTGCCAAAAACTAAAAAAATCAAAACTGGCTACACAACAGATGCGGAAAGTCTGCAATGGTTGTTTTCTGAGACCAAACATCCAGTTTTGGAGGCGCTACTTAAAATTCGCGAAGCAAGTAAATTGCAAAGTGTTATTGAAGGGTTATTAGCGGAAATTGCGTCTGATAACAGAATACATACTCATTTCCAGCAGACTGTTGCTGCAACCGGTCGCCTTTCATCAACTGGGCCAAATTTGCAAAATATTCCTATTCGCACCGAGGCAGGAAAGAAGATTAGAGATGGCTTTATAGCAGGTGAGGGCTTTGATGGAATACTTACCGCTGATTACAGTCAGATTGAAATGCGAATTCTTGCTCATCTGGCAGAGGATAAAAAATTATTAGAAGCCTTTGCCTCAGGTGAAGATCTCCATTCGACAGTTGCATCTTTGGTTTTTGGTGTTAAAGGCAACGAAGTTACGCCAGATATGCGCCGCCAAATAAAAGCGATGTCTTACGGTCTTGCTTATGGTTTAACGGCATTTGGATTATCACAGCAATTAGATATTACGCCTGGAGAAGCAAGCGCGTTAATGGAAAATTACTACAAACGTTTCGGCGGTATTAGGGATTACTTAGCAACAGTTGTAATTGAAGCTAGAAAAGTTGGCTATACCGAAACTTTATTAGGTCGCCGCAGATATCTGCCAGATTTACAAAACGAAAATAAATTTAAACGAGAGATTGCAGAGCGCGCAGCTTTAAATGCACCAATTCAAGGTACCGCTGCCGACATAATCAAATTAGCGATGTTAAGAGTTGATCAGGCAATGAAAGCAGCTAATCTAAAATCTCGACTACTACTGCAAATTCACGATGAATTACTTTTTGAGTATATCGATACTGAATTAGAGCAACTTAAAGAGTTGGTTAAACAAGAGATGGGAGCGGCTTATCCGCTTAAAGCACCGTTATCTGTAAATATTGGGTATGGTGCTAGCTGGCACGCTGCTGAGCATTAACCTTCCAGAACAACATCAGCTGCAGCAAATCTTCTTCTTCCGATATTTAAAATTGCAAATCCAATTGCCAACATTAATGTTGTAACACCAAGACAGAATTGCGGAGAAATTGCTTCTGCAACCCATCCACCTAATGCGCTTCCGAGCGCAGCCATAGAACCTTCAATTGTCCAAAGCCAGCCAAGTGAAGCAGTGGCACTTCCTTGTGGTCTGACTGCATCTAATACTTCGAAATAAAAGACTTGCAACGCACCACCAGTTAATCCCAGTAGTGCACCAACAACTGCCAGAGACCAATCAGGATAGGTGAAATAAAGCGGAAGAGAGAAAATAAACCATCCAAAGTAAGTTGCTCGCATAGTTCTAAATGCAGAGCGGCGTTTCTTAATCAAACCTGCAATCAAACCACCTATAACGTTACAAAGGCTCATAATTGAAAATAGCCAAGCAGTACGGTGTGGAACATCTTCTAATGTCGTGTAAGCGGGAATACCTACATCAAAAAAACCCCAACCAAGACCGATGAAGCAACCTTCAATCATCAGCAATCTAATTGCAGGCACTTTCCAAAGTTTGGCTTCACTTGGATCTTTCTTTTCCGTAAACCAATTACGGTGATTGATTGTGAATTCAAGTGCTAGACCGCCAATAATCATTAAGGCAGCGCAAGTTCCAAGTGCGAATCCTGGCCTACTGGAAAGTGAAATTGTGGTAGCTACCGCAGGACCAATAATTCCCACCCCGTTCATCACAGCGGTATCCAAACCATATGCAGTTCGAACTGTTTTTTCGCCGACAATCTGTTTCCAAAGTGGACGAACAGATAAATTGATAGGTGGCGCTGAAAAGCCGAGTACAAATGCCCAAATCAAAATTTCAGTTTTGGTAGATGCAATATTTAAAGCAATAATTCCAAGTGCATAACCAGGAACGAGAATTCTGATTGGCCATTTCTGACCCCATTTATCAATTGCACTTCCACGAATACCAGCGGTTAAAGAACCTGCTAAGGCATTTAAACCAATTGCTAATCCAGCCAATGGAATTGAATCTAATGTACGCTCAGTTTTAAAGAATATTGAGAGCCCGATCATTGAGTAGGCCATACGCGCCGGAGTAGCCGCAATTAACAGCTTTCTGGCCATCGGAATTTTTAGTAGCTCTAAATATTGCTTCATCGCACGCGTAATCTAGCGGGTCTTAGCGGAAAATAATCTCGGATTTGCTCTATCTAGCGGGTGATAAGTAACCTTGCCCTTCGCAAGTTGAATTTTGAAGCCATCAAAATTCATTCCTACTACTAACTATCCCTACGGAGTATCTTGACCAATTTAAATACGCCAAGCATTGCAATCAATGACATTGGCTCAGCAGAAGATTTTCTTGCCGCAATCGAAGGCACAATCCGAAATTTCAATGATGGCGATCTTGTATCTGGCGTTATCGTCCAGGTTGATCGCGACGAAGTACTTGTAGACGTCGGATATAAGACAGAGGGTGTAATCCCATCTCGCGAATTATCAATTCGCAACGACGTTGATCCAAGTGAATTGGTCAAAGTTGGAGAGAGCATTGAAGCTCTAGTTCTTCAAAAAGAAGATAAAGAAGGACGTTTAATCCTTTCAAAGAAGCGCGCTCAATATGAAAAAGCATGGGGCGAAATCGAAGGCAAGAAGGAACGCGACGAAGTCGTTACCGGTACTGTTATCGAAGTTGTTAAAGGCGGATTGATTGTAGATATCGGTCTACGTGGCTTCCTTCCAGCTTCACTTGTTGAAATGCGACGCGTACGCGATCTTTCACCTTATATTGGCAAGACAGTTGAAGCTCGTATTATCGAATTAGATAAGAATCGTAACAACGTAGTTCTTTCACGTCGTGCTTATTTAGAGCAGACCCAATCAGAATCACGCACAACTTTCTTGAACCAGCTACAAAAGGGTCAAGTTCGTACCGGAGTTATCTCTTCAATTGTTAACTTTGGTGCATTCGTTGATCTCGGCGGCGTTGATGGACTTGTTCACGTTTCAGAACTTTCATGGAAGCACATTGATCATCCTTCAGAGGTTGTAGAAGTTGGCGACGAAGTAACCGTCGAAGTACTCGAAGTAGATTTCGAGCGCGAACGTGTTTCACTTTCACTTAAGGCAACCCAGGAAGATCCATGGCAGGCATTTGCTCGCACCCACACGATTAATACGGTGGTGCCAGGTGTTGTTACAAAGCTTGTGCCATTCGGTGCATTTATCCGAGTGCATGAAGGAATCGAAGGTCTAGTACATATCTCTGAACTTGCAGAACGTCA